>NZ_JBBNIH010000070.1:0-52335 GCF_040094125.1 Faecalibacterium longum | reverse complement strand
GGGCCGCGGCCCCAACAGCGACTCCCTGTTTCCGCCGCTGGCGGCGGTCGTCGCCGTTGCCCCTAGTAGGGGAGGTGGCACGGCGTCAGCCGTGACGGAGAGGTTTAACCTATTATAACAAAGTGGGCCGCCCACTGCAACGAGTGGACGGCCCGATAGGCGCTCTCTTAGGGAAATTACTTCTTTGCGAGGTACTTGCGAATATCGATAGCAACAGCCACGATGATGACAAGGCCCTGCACGATGTAAGTGTAAGAAGAGTTGACGTTCATGAACTGCAGAGCGACCTTCATCAGCTCGAAGACCAGCACGCCGACGAGGATGCCGGGGACAGTGCCGACACCGCCGGTGGTGGAGACGCCGCCGATGGTAGAAGCTGCGATGGCGTCCAGCTCATAGCCCATTGCAGTGTTGACGGATGCGCCGCCGGACTTTGCAGCCAGCAGGCAGCCTGCCAGACCGAACATGCAGGAGGCCAGGATGTAGATGCGGATCTTGGTGGCGTAAACGTTGACACCGGCCACCTCGGCAGCAGCCTCGTTGCCGCCGATGGCGTACATATACTTGCCGTGACGGGTCTTGTTGTACAGGAACCAGAAGCAGCAGGCCACGAAGAGGGCGATGATGATCAGCACAGGAACACCGAAGAGGGTGTTGGAGGCCAGAGAGGTGAAGTCCTTGTTCAGAGAGCCGATGGGGGTACCGCCGGTGTAGACGAGGCAGATACCGTAGACCACCTGCTGCATACCCAGGGTAGCGATGAAGGGCTGGACCTTCAGGTAACTGACCACGAGGCCGTTGCACAGGCCCACGATGGCGCAGATGGCGATGACGAGGATGAAGACCACGGGGGTGGGCAGAGTGGGCATATTGGGGTAGAACTTGCCGGCAGCGCCCTCGGTCTGCGCAAAGATGCAGGCCAGGCAGGCAGCGAAACCAGCCAGACGGCCTGCGGACAGGTCGTTACCGGTGGTGATCAGACAGCCGGAAATGCCCAGAGCGATGATGTAGCGGATAGAGACGTTCTTGAACAGGTTGATGATATTGGCCAGTGCGAAGAAGTTGGGGTGGATGATGCCGACGATGAGGGACACGGCCAGCATCAGGACGATGATGGCGTTGTTGCCCAGCCACTTCTTTACAGACTTGCCCGTTACTTTCTTGGTAGCTTCCACGATAGACAGCCTCCTTGTTTACTGATTGGCCGCCGCCGCTTCGGGCGCGGTCTCGAACTGGGTCGCCAGAGCCATGATGTTCTCCTGCGTAGCATCCTTGCCGTCGATGAAGCCGGTGATGCGGCCATCGCACATGACCATGACGCGGTTGGACATACCGATGATCTCGCTCATTTCGGAGGAGATCATGATGATGCTCTTGCCCTGCTTGGCCAGGTCGGCGATGATGCAGTAGATCTCATATTTTGCGCCGACGTCGATGCCTCGGGTGGGCTCGTCCAGAATGAGGACATCGGGGTTGTTAGCCAGCCAGCGGGCGATCAGCACCTTCTGCTGGTTGCCGCCGGAAAGGCTCTTGATCGCCGTTTTGGGGCTGGGGACCTTGATGGCCATCTTCTCTTTGTTGGTAGCCACCAGCTCGAGGATCTTCTTGTCATCCAGCATGATGGGACCCTTGCGCAGGGCGTCCAGAGATGCGATAGAGATGTTATCGGCCACGCTCAGCACGCCCATGATGCCGGTGGCGCGGCGGTCCTCGGTCAGCAGAGCCACGCTGTGCTGGATGGCGTCGCGGGGCTGCTTGATGGCGACTTCCTGACCCTTGATCCACACCTTACCGGCGGTGTGAGCGCGCAGGCCGAAAATGCCTTCCATCAGCTCAGTGCGCTGTGCGCCCACCAGGCCGGCCACACCCAGGATCTCGCCCTTCTTCAGTTCGAAGCTGCAGTGGCGGAAAGAGCGCGGATGGATGGAGGTGAAGTCTTCCACCTTCATCATGATCTCGTCGGAGGGGTGGTTTTCCAGCGGGGGATACAGGTTGGACAGTTCGCGACCGACCATCTTGGCGATGATCTGCTCTTTGGTCATGTTGGCGACGTCCCACTTGCCGATATAATGACCATCACGCATGATGGTGACTTCGTCGGCAATGACCTTGATCTCGTCCATCTTATGGCTGATGTAGACCAGAGCGACGCCCTGCTCTTTCAGCTCGTTCATGATGCGGAACAGGGACTCGACTTCGTTCGCAGTCAGCGAGGAAGTCGGCTCGTCCAGGATCAGCACCTTGCAGTTTGCGGAAACAGCCTTTGCAATTTCCACCATCTGCATCTGTGCGATGCTCAGTGTACCCAGCTTTGCGTGGGAGTTGATGTCCAGCTTGAGCTTTTTCAGCAGGTCATCGGTATCTTTGTACATCTTGGCATGGTCCACGATGGTGATGGGACCAGCCTTCTTGGTGGGGTAGCGGCCCAGCCAGATGTTCTCGGCCACAGTACGGGCCGGGATAGGCTGCAGCTCCTGATGCACCATGGCGATGCCGCGGTTCAGTGCATCCAGCGGGGTGGGGATGTTGACCTTTTCGCCTTCGTACTCGATCTCGCCCTCGTCCATCTTGTAAATGCCGAACATACATTTCATCAGGGTGGACTTACCGGCACCGTTCTCGCCCATCAGGGCCATGACTTTGCCGGGGCGGAGCTCCAACTGCGCGTGGTCCAGCGCTTTCACGCCGGGGAAGGTCTTTACCACGCCTTTCATTACCAGACGGTATTCTGACATTCCTCAGAGCCTCCTTGTCTTTGGGTCTTGGAAAGTGCGTCTTTTGCCGACAGGTTCTTAAAATAAGGCGCGTGCGCGGAGATATTTTCTCGCACGCACGCGCTTTTTTAGCTTTTAATTAAGCCTTATTGGTTCACTGCGCACCTTGCAACGATAGGGTTTTGGCTGCTTACTTGATGTACTGTGCAGCGTTCTCCTTGGTGACCTTGACGTAGTCGACCCAGTAGTACTGCTCGACCTTGCTGCCCTCGACGTACAGCTTGGTAGCAGCTGCGGCGGCGGTAGCCTGACCCACGTCATCGTTCAGAACGGTGCCGGTCATGTTGCCATCGACGACATTCTGGACAGCCTCGCTCAGTGCGTCAACACCGACCAGATAGACGTCCTTGCCGACGGTACGGCCAGCCTGCTGCAGAGACTGCAGAGCGCCCAGTGCCATTGCGTCGTTGTTGCAGAAGACGACTTCGATCTTCTCGCCGTACTGTGCCAGAGCGTTTGCGACGTCCTGCTGTGCGGTGGTCTGGTCCCAGTTGTCCAGGTACTCGTACAGGCACTCGACTTCCTTGCCGGCGTCGGTCAGAGCCTTGATGGAGTACTCGGTGCGGTACTGAGCATCAATGTTCTCGGGATCGCCCTTGCACATGATGTAGGTGATCTTGCCGTCGCCGTTGATGTCGCCCTGAGTCTCGGTCTCGAGGATCAGCTCGCCCTGATAAGTACCGGACTGACGTGCGTCAGCGCCAACGTAGCAGCACTTGTCTGCGTAGGAGTCCAGAACGCTCTTGTCGGGCTCACGGTTGATGAAGACGATGGGAGTCTCAGAGGGCTTGATGGTATCAACGATGGTCTGAGCGGAAGTGGTCTGGACGGGGTTGATGATCAGGACGTCCACGCCCTGCTGCAGGAAGGTGTTGATCTGCTCGGTCTGGGTGTTCTGGTCGTTCTTGCCATCGACGATGGTGACGGCGTAGCCCATGTCCTTCAGGTACTCTTCCAGATCGGTGCGGTACAGGGTCATGAAGTTATCAGCAAACTGATAGATGCAGACGCCGACATTAGCAGAGCCGGAAGCAGCAGCTGCGGTAGAAGAAGCAGCGGTAGAAGCTGCAGTAGAGGAAGCAGCAGTAGAAGCGGAAGAACCGCCGCAGGCAGTCAGAACGCCGGTAGCACCCACAACAGCGGAAGCTTTCAGGAAGTCACGACGAGAAATCATTTTCATAATCTTGTTCTCCTTCATTAACGCTTATCACAGCATCTCGCAAAGCGCACTCGTTACACGTTTTGCGGTTTCTGTTTGTATTATAACCATCCGTCCGACCGTTCGCAATAGAACAAATAGACAAGATTATTTGCTATATTTTGTGAGTGTTCCACAATACATTCTGTTGTATCCAAAAATCTTTTTGTTAAGCAGCACAATTTTTCATATTTGTGCAACCAGCGTCCAAATTTATTGTGTCTGTGCGTATTTTTATCAAATCGGTTACAAACTTTTCGAGCCGTTTCGCGCCGGGATGCAACAATTTTATCGGTCTGCTCCAAATTTCTATTTTCCCGGGAATCCCGGTAGACTGTCATTCCATTTCGGAAATATTTCTTTATGCATTGACGGATTTCCCATGATTGTGGTAGTATATTACATGATTATAATTATCCGCTGCAGAAGGACTGCTGTTTCTCGCCCTCCTTCCACGCCATACCTCGTTACCTCGTTATAATAGGAGCGACATCATGTCCGAACTTACCGAGCAAAATTTGACACGCCAGCAGGCCGAACAGGAGATGGCCTGTCTGCGCAAGATATATGCTTCCGTCCGTCTTCTCGACCCGAAGATGCTGGCGGAAGAACCCTGCTACCCGCCCTGGAAGAATGTCCATCCCTGCACCAGCTGCGTGGGGCGCGAGGCAATGGCAGGCAAATGCCAGTGCTCCAAGCTGGAAACGCTTGGCAGCTCCCTCTATCAGGTCACGGCCCGCTATGTCGAGGTGGACGGCAAGCCCTATGTGATGGAGATGATCCTGCCGCTGGACGCCAGCGCCCGCAGCACCCTCAACTCCAACGAGCTCATCTACCGGGATGCCCTCACCGGTGCCTACAACCGCCGTTTCTATGAAGAGGAATTAAAGCACAAGTACCTTAACGCCGGCGTCGCCATGATAGACCTCGACGACTTCAAGCTCTGCAACGACACCTACGGTCACTCAGCCGGTGACGCAGCGCTCCGGCTCATCGTCTCCATCATCCACCGCCGCATCCGCTCCACCGATATGCTGGTGCGGTACGGCGGCGACGAGCTGCTGCTCATCCTGCCCGACATCTCGGCTGAGGCTTTCGTGCGCAAGCTCAAGGACATCAACAAGCGCCTCTTCGCGGCCCATCTGCCCGAGTTCGAGAAGATGCACGTCTCGGCCAGCATCGGCGGCGTGATGGCCGCCGGCATCCCCATCAGCGATGCCCTGCCCATCGCCGACAAGCGGATGTACCTTGCAAAACACAGCAAGAACACTGTCGTCACCGAGGACATCGCCCCCGATGCCGTCCGCTCTGAAAATGACCACCGTCCGATGGTGCTCATCGTGGACGACTCCCCCATGAACCGTGACATCCTTTCGGAGATCCTCTGCGATGATTTCGAGATCCTGGAAGCTCCCAACGGCCCCAAGTGCCTCGAGCTTCTGAACGCCTGGGGCTCGGATATTTCCATCGTGCTGCTGGACATCGTGATGCCCGACATGGACGGCTTCGATGTCCTCTCCCGGATGTCCGCCCAGGGCTGGCTCGAGGACATCCCCGTCGTGATGATCTCCAGCGAGGATTCCTCCCAGACCGTCCGCCGCGCCTACGAGCTGGGTGCTTCGGACTACATCAGCCGCCCCTTCGATGCCCGCATCGTCCACCGCCGCGTCTCCAATGTCACCCGGCTCTACGCCCGTCAGCGCCGTCTCAGTGCGCTGGTGTCCCAGCAATTCTATGACCGGGAGAAGAACGACCAGATGATGATCGGCATCCTCGGCCAGGTCATGGAGATCCACAACAGCGAGAGCATCCACCACATCTCCCGGGTGCAGCGCATCACCAGCATCCTGCTGGAGCGTCTGTGCCAGAAGACCGACATCTACGGCCTGAGCGGAATGGACCGCTACCTCATCACGACGGCCTCTTCCCTCCATGACATCGGCAAAGTTGCTATCGACGACCGCATCCTCAACGCCCACGACCTGACGCCAGAACAAACTGCCATCCTCCACACCCACCCCATTCTGGGTGCGCAGATGCTGGAAAATCTGTCCCAGTATCAGGACGAGCCGCTGGTGAAGTTTGCGATCCAAATCTGCCGCTGGCACCATGAGCGCTGGGACGGCAGCGGCTATCCCGATGGCCGGAGGGGCGATGACATCCCCATCGCAGCACAGGTGGTAGCGCTGGCGGATGCCTATGACGGTCTGGTCGGCAAGCGGGACAAGCACGAGGCCCTCTCGCAGGAAGAAGCGGTCGCTGAGCTGACCGCAGGAAAGCGCGGTGCTTTCAATCCGCTGCTGCTGGAATGCCTGCGCGACGTAGAAGACCGGCTCGCGGAGGAGACTGAGGGAGATACCCCCGCCCCCCCCCCGAAAAAAGGAATTCTCTTTGACGAAACTGTTCTTGAGTGAGGTATAAAAATGACGTTGGAACAAGTATATGCAGCCATTGGCGGCGATTACAAGGGCGTGATGGAGCGTCTGCCCAGTGCTGACTTTGTCCGCCGCTTCGCGCTGAAATTTCTACAGGACGACAGCTTCCCGAACCTGAAAAAGGCGCTGGAAGAGAAGGATGCCCCGACAGCATTCCGTGCCGCTCACACCCTGAAGGGCGTCTGCCAGAACCTCGGCTTCGATGCACTGTACGCCCCGTCCAGTGCTCTGACGGAAGCCCTCCGCGGCGGCAGCCTTGACGGTGCCGACGAGCTGTTTCCTCCGGTAGAGAAAGAATATCAGCGTGTGGTCGAGGCGCTGAAAGCATTAGAATAACGAAAAAACACCCGCAGTGCATCAGCATTGCGGGTGTTTTTCTATTGGATGAATATCAGGAAATATCTGTCATTATTTCCGGCTTGCCAGCAGAGCCTCGATCTTCTTGATGGGGTCGATGATGCTGGAAACGGACATGTCATGGTTCAGGGCCACGACGAAGTATGCGGCGTACTTGGAGACGTCAACATCGACGTACCAGTCACGGGTCAGCAGCTCAGGCATACGGTAGGTCAGGTTGGTGCCGGTGACGTAGTCCAGAATGCCGTCGGCCACAGCCTTGTCGAACTTCTCGAGGCCGCTGGTGAAGAGCGGGAAGGTGGCGTTGGCGATGATGCGCTTTGCGCCGCGCTCTTTCAGGTTGGTGGCAACTTCCAGCATACTCTCGCCGGAAGCGATAATGTCGTCAGCGACGAAGACGGTCTTGCCCTCGACGGAATCGCCCAGATACTCGTGAGCGACGATGGGGTTGCGGCCATTGACCACGCGGGTGTAATCGCGGCGCTTGTAGAACATACCCAGATTGCAGCCCAGCACGCTGGAGAAGTACATGTTGCGGCTCATAGCACCCTCGTCGGGGCTGACCACGATGAACTTGTCCTTGTCGAAGCTGATCTCGGGGTTCTTCTTGAGCAGGTTCTTCAGGACCTGATAGGTGGGCATCGCATTGTCGAAGCTCATCAGAGGCACAGCGTTCATCAGGCGGGGGTCGTGAGCATCAAAGGTGATGATGTTCTTGACGCCCATGGCCTGCAGCTCCTGCAGAGCCACAGCGCAGTCCAGACTCTCGCGGGACACGCGGCGGTGCTGACGGCCACCGTACAGGCTGGGCATGATGACAGACACACGGTGTGCCTTACCGGCCACGGCCTGGATGAGGCGTTTCAGGTTGGCGAAGTGGTCATCCGGAGACAGGTGGTTCTCATAGTTGAACAGCTTGTAGGTCACGCTGTAGTTGCCGGGATCAACAACGATGAAAATATCGTCGCCGCGCACCGACTCCTTGACCAGACCCTTGGCGTCGCCGCTCTGGAAGCGGGGGCAGGCGCTCTCGATGATAAAGCTATTGGTCTGGTAGCCGGCCTCGCTGGCCCAGCGCACCAGATGCTTGTCGATGAGGTTGGTCAGCTCCTCGGCGCCCGGGCAGGCGATGAGGCGCAGGTCGGCGACCTGAGGCTGGTGGAAGCAATCCTTAGGGATAATGACAGACATAATTATAGCTCCTTAAAGTTTCTTTTATCAGTTGATAAAATCAGACGTTGAAGTGCATATCCGCTATTTATTCTATCACATTTTCGGCGTTTCGACACTAGAAACTTGCATCCAACCTGCATTTTCTGCGCCTTGCACATCTCTTTTTCGAAAAAGAGCCGGAGACTATGTGTTTTTTACAAAAACCATACATTCTCCGGCTCAAAAGTCATTCTTTTAAGTTTTTACTCTTACAGGGCAGCGACAGCAGCCTTCAGCTCTTCGACGCGGTCGGTGTTCTCCCACTTCACGCCCAGGTCCTCGCGGCCCATGTGGCCATAAGCAGCCAGCTTGCGGTAGATGGGCTTGCGCAGGTCGAGGTCGCGGATGATGGCGGCGGGGGTCAGGTCGAAGACCTTCTCCACAGCCTGCTCGATCTTCTCGTCAGCCACGACGCCGGTGCCGAAGGTGTCCACCATGATGGAGACGGGCTTTGCCACACCGATGGCGTAAGCCACCTGCACCTCGCACTGCTTGGCCAGACCAGCGGCCACGATGTTCTTGGCCACCCAGCGGGTCGCATAAGCGGCGCTGCGGTCCACCTTGCTGGGGTCCTTGCCGGAGAAAGCACCGCCGCCGTGGCGTGCGTAGCCGCCGTAGGTATCGACGATGATCTTACGGCCGGTCAGACCGGTGTCGCCCTGAGGGCCGCCCACGACGAAGCGACCGGTGGGGTTGATATAATACTTGGTGTTCTCGTCCAGCAGCTCGGCGGGGATGGTGGCCTTGATGACCTTCTCCATCACGTCGGCGCGCAGCTGCTCCATGCTGACGGCATCGCTGTGCTGGCTGGAAATGACCACAGCGTCCACGCGGACGGGCTTGCCGTCCACATACTCGACAGTGACCTGGCTCTTGCCGTCCGGACGCAGATAGTCCAGCTCGCCGCTCTTGCGGACTTCGGTCAGCTTCTTGGCCAGCTTGTGGGCCAGGCTGATGGGCATGGGCATCAGCTCGGGGGTCTCGTCGCAGGCATAACCGAACATCATGCCCTGATCGCCGGCACCGCCGACCTCATCGTTGGTGCCGAGGGCGATGTCGGGGCTCTGGCCGTCGATGTTGGAGATGACGGCGCAGGTGTCGGCATCGAATCCGAACTTTGCGCGGGTGTAGCCGATGTCAGCCACGACCTCGCGGACGATCTTCTGGAAATCGACGTAGCAGTTGGTGGTGATCTCGCCCATGATGTGGACGAGGCCGGTGGATGCGCAGGTCTCGCAGGCCACGCGGGCGTCGGGGTCATGGGTCAGGATCTCGTCGAGGATGGCGTCGGAGATCTGGTCACAGATCTTGTCGGGATGGCCCTCGGTGACGGACTCAGAAGTAAACAGACGGTGCTTTGCCATTTTTGTACCTCCTTGGCGTTGGGGTGTGTGTATCGATATTGACAGCTTCCTACTCGTTCATCAAGTTTATGCAATTAAAAACGCTCAGAACCGAAGCTCTGAGCGTTGCACTCTTATCTTTCGGTTTCCCGCAGGATTTGGCACCTTATGCTCACACACAGGTTGTCGGGCTTCACAGGGCCTGTACCCTCAGCCGCTCTTGATAAGTCGGTATTCAGTTTGTCCGGGTAATATCTTATCATTGCTTCGTCGAAATGTCAAGAAGAGTCGCACTCTTTTTTGACATTTCGCGCAGATCGATAAGGATCAATAACCCTTTGCCTGCTCGCCGTTCAGGATCTTGACGGCGCGGGAGGTGCCCAGACGGTCTGCACCGAGGGCGAGGAACTTCTCCATATCCTCGACGGTGGAGATGCCGCCGGCGGCCTTGACCTTGCAACGGCCGGCCACGCCCTTGACCATCAGTTCCACGTCGTGGAAGTTTGCGCCGGCGGTGGAGAAGCCGGTGCTGGTCTTGATGTAGTCAGCGCCTGCCTCGCAGACGATGTCGCACATCTTGCGCTTCTCGTCGTCGGTCAGCAGACAGGTCTCGATGATGACCTTCAGGACCTTATCGCCCACAGCCTGCTTGACGGCGCGGATGTCCTCGCGGACGGCGTCGTACTCGCCGTTCTTCAGGCGGCCGATGTTGATGACCATATCCACCTCGGCAGCGCCGTTCTCGATGGCAGTCTTGGCCTCAAAAGCTTTGGAAGCGGTGTCCATTGCGCCCAGAGGGAAACCGACCACACAGCAGACCGGGATGCGGCCCGCCATGTACTCGACAGCCTGCTTCACATAGCAGGTGTTGATGCAGACAGAAGCCGTGTGGTTGGCGATGGCCTCGTCGCACAGGGTCTGGATCTGGGGCCAGGTAGCCTCAGGCTTGAGCAGGGTGTGATCGACGTGGGACAGGATCTCTTCACGATTCATACTTTTTTCCTCCTGAATCGAAGTTGTTTTGAAAACAGCTTCTTAGTTCTTGGTGGCACGGCGTACCTTCGCCATGCCGACAGCGCTCAGGGCAATGGCCGTTGCAGACACCGTTGCGCCGATGATGCCCAGCACCAGACCGGAGACCAGAAATGCAAAACCTTTCAGACCACGTTTCATAATACCGTACCTCCTGAAATTATATCAGATATTTTTCTGCCGCCGACAGAAAAATATCTCACTTACGCTTAAAAACGATGAGCTTGCTGAACACATAATTCAGCACGACCACCACCACGTTAGAGAACACCTTCACCGCCATGCCCCAAAGCGCCTGGGCATCGTAGAAGCTGGTGACAAAGATGGCCGTCGGGCCGTCGGCACCGCCAATGATGGCAATGGCGGCAGAGCCGTCGGAGATGGAGGGAGCGGGCGCTGCGCCGCCGGTGGCCATGTGCAGCACCGTATCCGGGCCAAACCAGCCAGCCAACAGGCTCAGCGCACCGTTCATAAAGCTCTCCACCAGAGCCGCCCCCTGGGCGGCCAGCAGGTTGCCGAAGATCATCATGATGGCGGCATCCAATACCAGTGTACCCAGACGGCAGGTGACGAATGCACCAAATTCTTTCAGCGCTTCTCTGCCCTGCGTCCGGCTGGCGAAGACGAACGCCCGGTTGGTGACGTAGGCGAACAAAATGCAGATGACATTGTCCAGCACATTGCCCCAGCTGTTGGCAGCTTCGTAGCCGAACAGGCGGCTGAACAGCGCATACAGTACGATGTTCAGCAATGTGGTCAGCACACCGAAAACGAGATAAGCCAGCACCTCGCGGTGCTTTATAAACCAGTTTTTCATAATTGTACAAAAACAGCCCCGCCGCCGTTTTCCCGGCAACGGGGCTGTAGTTCGCATTGTGTCTGATGAGACTATGCTGCGGGCTGATTACTCAGCGTCGTCGTTCAGCAGAGCCTTCATGGACAGGCTGATACGCTTCTTGTCGAAGTCAACATCCAGCAGCTTCACGTCGACCATATCGCCGACCTTCAGTGCGTCGGAGACCTTCTCAACGCGGTCATTGCTGATCTCGCTGATGTGGACCAGACCGTCAACACCCGGCAGGATGCGGACGAATGCACCGAACTTGGTCAGGGACACGACCGGAGCATGGAAGGTGCTACCGATGGGGTAGTTGTTCTTCAGCTGCTCCCAGGGGTTGTCCTCAGCCTTCTTGTAGCCCAGAGAGACCTTGTGGTTCTCGGTGTCGATATCCTTCACATACACCTCGATGGTGTCGCCAACGGAGACGACCTCAGAGGGATGCTTGATGCGGTTCCAGCTCAGCTCGCTGATGTGGCACAGACCGTCCACACCGCCGATGTCAACGAATGCACCGTAAGAGGTCAGGCTCTTGACGACGCCAGTGTAGGTCTTGCCGACCTCGACGCTTGCCCAGAACTCCTCACGCTTAGCCTTGTTCTGCTCAGCGGTGACCTTGTTGATGCTGCCGACGATCTTGCGGCCGGAGCACTCGGTGACGACCAGCTGAACGTGCTGGCCGACCAGAGCAGTGTAGTCCTCGTCGCGGCGCATAGTGGCCTGAGAACGGGGGACGAACACCTTGACGCCCTTGACGTTGACGACAACGCCGCCCTTGTTGAACTCGGTGACGTCGCCCTCGACGACCTCGCCGGACTCAGCTGCCTTGGCGATCTCTTCCATGCCCTTGCGAGATGCGAGCTTCTTGCGGGAGAGCTGGATGACGCCATCCTGATCCATAACCTTCTCGACGATGAGGTCCAGCTCATCGCCAACTTTCACCAGGTCCTCGACCTTGGCGGAGGAATCATCGGTCAGCTCGCTCAGCTTGACAAAGCCGGTCTGCTTAGCTCCGATATCCACCTGGATCTCGTTGGCAGAGATGCTGGTCACGATTCCTTTCACAATACTGCCTGCATGAACACGCTTTTCCTCGGATGCGTTCAGCATCTCCTCAAAGCTCATGCTGTCATTGATTTCTGCGCTCATACTGTTAAGTACCTCCTCAATAATAGACGATGGCGTTGAAGCCCCGGCTGTGACGCCCGCCGTCTTTACATCTGCAAACCATTCCGGCCGAAGTTCGCTCGCTGTCTCGACCGTTACGGCTCGCGTATGCTTTGCGGCGACCTGTACCAGCTTTTGGGTATTGGAAGAATGATGACCGCCAATGACAACAATGATGTCGCATTGTTGGCTGAGGTCTTCCGCTTCCTGTTGCCTCGCCCACGTCGCATTACATATTGTATCAAAAATTCGGGCGTTTGTATAGGCTTTTTTGAGAAACTCCGAACTTTCTTGCCATTTTGTTACCTGAAATGTGGTCTGTGCAACTGCAAAAATGGGCTTTTGGGGGTCCGAAGGCCCTTTCCACGCCTTCAGCTGGGCCAAATCGCTGAAAACGAATACCTCTCCCCGGGTATGTCCGACGATGCCCTGCACCTCCGGATGGGACGCATCACCGGCCACCACGAGCACTGCACCGGCGGCTTCGGCCTCGGAAGCGATCTTCTGTATCTTCTTCACGAAGGGGCAGGTGGCATCGTGATAAGTGCAGCCCCGGGCTTCCAGCTCGTCGTAAATGCTGCGGGGGACACCGTGGCTGCGGATGACCACCTCGTAGCCCGTAGGGACATCAGCGGGGGTGTCTGCTACCAGTGCGCCCCGGCGCTCAAGGTCTTCCACGGTCTGGGGGTTGTGGATGAGGGGGCCGAGGGTGGCCACCTTGCGGCCCTCATCCAGCAGACCGTAGGTCAACTTGACCGCGCGGTCCACGCCGAAGCAGAAACCCGCAGTCTTTGCAAGTCTGATTTCCATTGTACTCTCCTAAATTCAACCTCTCCGTCACCGCTGCGCGATGCCGCCTTCCTTACCGAGGGGAGGCTTTGGCATTCCGCAAGGCTTCATCTCTTCGTCAGAGGGCTTCCCTATTAGGGGCAACAGCGACGACCGCCGCCAGTGGCGGAAACAGGGAGTCGCTGTTGGGGCAGCGGCCAGCGAGACGCAAGCAATGCGAAGCGGATGCTGGGAGCCGCAACTCGGCCTTGTCGAGCGATAGCGAGACTGAGAGGTTCATCACAATTCACTCCACGCATCCAGAACGGCCTGCTTATTTTCCCGCAGTTTCTTTATGTCGCGGCGGCCTTCCATTGCAAACTGTGCAGCGGGCATGGGCTCGCCGAAGATGACACGCACCTTGCAGAACAGCTTCATCTTACCATCAGGGGTGTCGTAGTAGATACGGCAAGGCACGACGTCCACATTTGCTGCCGCCGCGATGACGAAGAGGCCGCTCTTGAGGGGAAGGAACTTTCCCTCCTGCTCCCGCGTACCCTCCGGAAAGAGCAGCAGTGTACCGCCCTCCTGACACTTTTTCACGGTGTCGTCGATGACACTGACCTCTTCTTTCGTGCCGCGGACACAGACTGCACCGGCGCACCGGAAGAACCACGACAGGAATGCGTTTATCTCGAACAGCTCTTTCTTGGCAAACACGGTCATCCGCTGGCCCCAGAATCGGGCGATGACGACGAACACCGGGTCGATGGCTGAGATATGGTTGGGGGCAATGATGCAGCCCTTCGTGCCGATTTTTTTCAGGTTCTCCCTGCCCTCACACCGGACGCGGAAGCCGATGTGGAACACCAGCCATGCCAGCGGGACCAGAATATAATATAGTATCATCTGACCTTCTCCGTGATAATTTTCTTCATGGCCTCAAAGCTCTGCTCAAAATTCAGCTCCGAAGTGTCCAGCAGCACGGCATCGTCTGCCTGCTTGAGGGGGGCTGCGGCGCGGTGGGTGTCCTGATAGTCGCGCTGCTTGACGTCGGCCAGCACATCTTCGTAGGGGGTATCGATGCCCTTCTGCTGGTACTCCTTCCAGCGGCGGGTGGCGCGGGCCTCCGGGCTGGCGGTGAGGAAGATCTTCACAGTCGCATTGGGCAGCACCACGGTGCCGATGTCGCGGCCATCCATCAGGATGTTCTGCGTCTTGGCCATGTCCCGCTGCATCTCCAGCAGGAAGGCGCGCACCGCCGGATTTGCACCCACGGCAGAAGCCGCCATTCCCACCTCTTCGGTGCGGATGGCCGTGCTGACGTCCTCGCCATTCAGATAGATATGCTGTTCACCCTCGATAAAAGCAAACTCGAGGGTGATATTGGGCAGCAGCGCATCGACTGCCTCGTTGTCCTTCGGTTCTTTGCCCGCGCGGAGGGCATAAAGGCCGATGGTACGGAACATCGCACCGGTGTCCACATAAATGTAGCCGAAGTCCGCAGCCAGACGCCGCGCCAGCGTAGATTTGCCTGCGCCCGCAGGCCCGTCAATCGCAACAGAAATCATTTTTATATCTCCTTCTCTATGAATCTGAAATTTCCAGCCGCTTAAACCTCTCCGTCACGGCTGACGCCGTTCCACCGCTGGCGGCAGTCGTTGTTGTTGCCCTAACGAGGGGCCGTCTGCGAAGCAGACTGAGAGGTCATTCCAGATGATTCGCAAAACTCTGTGCCGTGCAGAATGCGATTTGCAGATTGTAGCCGCCGGTATAGGCGTCCACATCCAGCACCTCGCCTGCAAAGTAGAGGCCGAGGGCCTTTTTGCTCTGCATGGTCTTGGGGTCAACCTCCCGCACCGACACGCCGCCTGACGTGATGACTGCGTGTGCCAAATCGCCCCGGGCGTCGATAGTCACCCGCCAGTGCTTCATCAGCTGTACCAGTTCCCGCTTCTGCTCCCGGGTGATCTGGTTTGCCCTGGTGGCCGGGTCGATGCCCCAGCGGGCCACCATGACCGGCTGCATACTGGACGGCAGCAGCTTCACCAGTGCGCCCTGCGCCGCGTGGTTCGCCAGAAGGGCAAAGTCCCGGGTGATGCGGTCATAAAGCTGTTCCTCACTGAGGGCAGGCTTCAAATCAATAAAAGCTTCGTACTTGTGCTTTTTCATGTCGCCCAGATGGCTCGACGCGCTGAGGGTCAGCGGCCCGCTGATGCCGAAGTGGGTGAACAGCATCTCGCCCTGCTCCTCGAAGATAGGTTTGCCGTCCTCGTGGAGGGTAAGAGTCACGTTCTTGAGGGCGAGGCCCATCATCTTCTTGCAGTCGGCGTCATGGCTCACGAGGCTGACAAGGCTGGGGACAGGCTCCACGAGGGTGTGGCCCGCCTGCTGGGCCAGCTTGTAGCCGTCGCCGGTGGAGCCGGTGGTGGGGTAGCTCAGGCCGCCCGTTGCCACCAGCACGGCGTCCGCCTTGTACTCCCGGCCCGAAGTTCCCCGTACACCCACGCAGCGATAGGCCGGGCCGGGCTTTTTCTTTTTCGGGTGGCGCGGATTTTCCGGCGCGGCAGGCGCTTCTTCCGGCTGGGCCAGCGGCTCCAGCAGCAGCTTTTTTGCCCCGTCGTGGACGATGTCCGCTCCATCTGCGTACCGCAGAAGAGCCTGCCGAATCTCTTCGGCCTTATCTGACACCGGGAACACCCGGCGTCCGCGCTCCACTTTCAGCTCCACACCGAGAGACTCAAACAGCTCCATCGTCTTGGCCGGCGGGAAAGCCCCCAGCGACGAGAACAAAAAGCGGGGGTTCGTCCGCACATGGTGCAGAAATTCCTCTGCGGTGCAGTCGTTGGTCACATTGCAGCGGCCCTTGCCGGTGACGAGAATTTTCTGAGCCGGCTTTTCCATATGTTCCAGCACCGTCACCTCATGCCCCTGCCGCAGGGCCGCGCCCGCCGCCATCAGGCCGGCAGCACCGCCGCCTACCACTAAGACCTTCATGTTTCGTTTCCTCCGCTTTTTCTTCTGTCTTCACACTTATTCTAGTTTATCATACCAGAATCGACCGCCAAAAGCAATGTGAAAAAAACAGGTACAGCGTTCTGCTGCACCTGCCCGGAAAATTTTGCTTATTTCATGGCCTTGATGGGGTCGAGATACTTTTCGCCCTCCATGACTTCCAAGTGGATGTGGCTCTCCTCGGCACACTCACAGCTCACGCTGCCCACCTTGCCGATGGTCTGCCCGACCGAGACGGTGTCGCCCTTCTTCACCTTGGCATCCGTCGTACCGCAGACCCGCCAGATCCTGCCGGAAGCATCTTCGATGGCGACCACAGGCCCCCACTTGTCGTCCGTGCCGGTCTCCACCACCTTGCCTGCCGCCGGGGCGGTCACTTCCGCGCCCCTGCTGGCGGCGTAGTCCACACCGTTGTGGGTGCGCCAGTCACCCAGCGTCTTGCTGTAGACCAGCTCATCGCCGCTGTAGCTGTTTAAGACGCGCCCCGAGACAGGCTGCGTGGAGGCAGGCGCAGCCGAACTGCTGGCAGGCAAGGACTCGGTTTGCAGCGCGGAGGGTTCGCGCACCGAACCAGACCCAGACCGCGCACCAGAAGAGGACGCAGCCCCACCGGACGAGCTGTCGGCTTTTGGCACATTGGCCACACTGTTTGCTGCGGGTGCGTTCTGCTGCTGCCATTCGGCTTCCTCCTCTCCGGCAACGCCGGGCGATGTGTTGATGCCCTCGTCGATGCCGGGGGCGGTGCTGGACGGGCTTCGCACCGCGTCCAGATCTTGCTTCAGCTCATTGCGCACCGTGCGCACAGCCCACACACCGGCCGCTGCCGCCGCCAGCAGGCAGGCGGTAAGCACCAGCGCAAAGGCTTTGTCCCGCAAAAACTTTCTGAATTGCTCCATCGTTCGTTACTCCAATCCATCTTTGTGTACGGAATCGTTTCTTTGGTGGTAGTTTGGAGCGGCAGAGCGGGGTTTATTCATAAGGACGAAAAAAGGCCCCGGCGGACCGGGGCCTAACGGGTTCATGATTCAGTGGGCGGGCATTGCTGCGGCTGAGGCTCAATCCTTACTAGCACCTTCGCCCATGCCATTGTCACCCGGCTGATACTTCGGATTCGTTACAGCAGTGGTCTGGAAGAGCGCGATCATGTACTTCTTACCGCCAACCTCGCCGGTCGCAACGGCAACATAAGATTTGTCACCCACAGTCCAATTAGGCTCACCATTATCCCACTCCGTGTCAGGAGCATTGATGGGGCCTATGGAAGTCATCAGCTGACCTGCATAGTAAATGTTCTTATTGCTACTTGCAGACAGCGTTGCGCTAATATCGGCAAAGCCACACTCATACAGCGGCGAACCATCACCAACATTTGCTTGAGTAAACTTCGCTGCCCAAGCCCCCAGCTTCAGCCTTGCAGCTTTATCTTTCATAATGGCGTTGTACACATCATCGAAGTCCTTGGCATCTCCAAAATCGATGCCCTTGCCGACCTCATCCACGGTCTTCACCAGTGCGTTTACCTGTTCCTGCAATTCTTTATTGCCCTTTTCGAAGGTAGTATCCACACCATAGACCTTCGCCCAGTCATTCAGCGCATCGAGCATTTTCACGGTAGCCACACTATTGCTGTTGTTACAGCCCGTCAGGACGGACAGTGCCAGCACGCCCGCGAGGGCTGCGGCGAGAACCTTTTTGAACAGTTTCATTCGAAACCCCTCCTCAATAAAAATAAGCTCTGTGTGCTGCTGCCGCAAACATCATCTGCCGCATCACCACACAAATTTTACCCCCCCCCGGCATTCTGTCAACCTTTCCCTCGATTTTTGGCAAATCGCACAGTTATCATGATTCAAAGCAGGCATTCTGACAAAAAAGAGCCGCCGTGCAAACGCTCTGCACGGCGGCTACGAAAAATTTGATTTAATTGTTGCGGCTGCGGCTGTTCATGCCCAGCAGACGGACAACGTACAGGAAGATGTTGATGAAGTCCAGATACAGGGTTAGTGCGCCATAGATGGAAGCCTTCTCGGCCAGCTCAGCGTCGCCTGCATAGTAGGCGTAGATCTGGCGGAGCTTCTGGGTATCATAGGCGGTGAGCAGCATGAACACCACCAGGCCGATGCCGCAGTAGAGCACCGAGGTGCCGAAGCCAAAGCCGAAGAGCGCACCCACGAGGCTGGTGACAATCATGGCCACCAGAGCCATCATGAGGCGGGGACCCCAGCCGGTGAGGTCTTTATGGGTAGTGGTGCCGTACACAGCCATGAGGCCGAAGTAGACCGCCGTGGCGAGGAAGGCCATGACCAGCGTGCCTACCGAGAACATCAGGAAGTAGTAGCTCAGGACCATGCCGTTCAGGATGGCGTATCCGAAGAACGCGGCTCTTGCACCGTCGATGGACATCTTCTGCACCCGGGCGCTGAGCATGAACACCAGCGCCAGCTCACCGATGGTAAGCAGGAAGTAAAGCGAATCGACCAGATAGATAAGGGACGTGGTCGCCGTGATATAGGCCATTGCGAAGGTGACGAGCAGGCCGCCGGCCATCCAGCGGTAGGTGCGGGTCATATAGTCCGATGCGCTCATCGAAGGCTCCGCATAGCCGCGGTCATAGTTGTTGTAATCCATAAGGAATCCTCCATTCAAAATCAGGGCATCGGCATCGGCCTTGCCCCGGTCTACGAAATATAGTATACTGCATAGAAATGAACGATTCATGAAAAAGGCTGTGATATTTGATGTCCCTCGGACTTTATCTGCATATCCCTTACTGTTTTTCCAAATGCCGGTACTGTGATTTTTACTCCGCCCCCGGCCAGCGCGGCGTCCCCCGGGCCTATGTGGACGCCCTTTTGCGGGAACTCTCCCGGTTTGCGCCGGACGCGCCCCTGCGGCCGAACACCCTTTATTTCGGCGGTGGAACGCCCAGTCTGCTGGACCCGGCAGACGCCGCCCGGCTCATCGACGCCGCGCAGCCCCTGCCCGGGGCCGAGATCACGCTGGAAGCCAACCCTGAGACCGTGACCGAAGACTCTCTCCGGGCATTCCGGGAGGCGGGCGTCAACCGCATTTCCTTCGGCGTCCAGTCGGCCCGGGACAGCCAGCTCAAGACGCTGGGCCGCCCCCACACGGCAAAGCAGGCGCGGGCCGCTTTCTCCGCCGCACGCCGTGCCGGGTTCGAGAACATCAGCGGCGACATCATGCTGGCCCTGCCCCATTATACGCAGGCCGAGTTCGACGAGACGCTGGAGCTTATCGAGGATGGCGGCGCGGCCCACATTTCCGCCTACCTCTTGAAGATCGAGCCCGACTCCGCCTTTGGCCGGACGCCCCCCGAGGGTCTGCCCACCTCCGACGAGGCGGCAGATTTTTACCTCTACGCCGTCGAGCAGCTGGAACATCATGGCTACCGGCAATATGAGATCTCCAACTTCGCCCGCCCGGGCTATGAGGGAAAGCATAACCTCATCTACTGGGACTGCGGCGACTATCTGGGCATCGGCCCTGCGGCCCACTCCTGCATGGGCGGCAAACGGTTCTACTACCCCGCCGACACCGAAGCCTTTCTGCGGGACGAGGCCGCGCCCGTCATGGACGGCGGCTGCGGTGCGGAGGATTATCTCATCTTGCAGCTGCGTCTGCGCAAAGGTCTGAGCCTCGACGAATACAAAAAACGCTATGGCAGGGAGTTCTCCACTTCGCAGCTGTCCTTTGTGAAAAACTGCGTGAAGAGCGGCTACGCCAACTTTGACGGCCACACCCTCGCCCTCACGCCTGCCGGGCTCATCGTACAGAACAGCATCCTTGCCGAGCTGCTGTGAGCCTCAGTGAACAGCAAAGCTCATCACCGCCAGCACAAAAACACCGATGATGCTGGTAATGCGGCTCACCCTCTGCATCGCGTAATACCATTCGGTTGGCTCACCGCCGTACACTTCCAGCCCGTGGCGGAGGTTCCAGAACAGCAGCGGGAACCGGACATCCAGCACAAGGAGCACCACCAGCGCCCCTATCGGCAGCAGGAACGCCACGCTGCCCCGGCTCTCCCGCCGCCCGCCGACGGCCACATTATAGAGCCAGTTACAACTGGGCCAGAGGTCGGATCTCCGGTATTCGCCGTTGACGATGACGTTCACCTCGTCGGCAAGGCCCCCATCGTCTTCCCTCCACAGGATGGCGTCGCCGGGGTCGCCCAGCGCGGTCCCGGTAAAAATGACCACTCCGTCCTGCTCAATTTTTACGCCCGGGTCGCTCATGCCTTCGGCTTTCGATTCGAGCCGATAGTGCCGCGTTTCTCCGTCCATCGTGAAATCCACTTCCGCACCGTTTTCCGTCTGAGCAACCTGCATGGTGTAGGCGGCATACGCATCCTTGCCCGAAAAGCTGCCGTCGGCCTGACGATACAAAAAGGCATCCCGCAGCCAGACGCCCGGGCGGAGGGCGGCCCAGAGATAGAGCACAGCGAGAAGCAGCGCGGTAAGAACGCAGAGCAGGCAGCTCGTCTTTTTCTCCATGGTCAGGCTCCTTTCGTTTCAGCCCAGTTCGATTATTTTCCACCCCAGCTCCCGGATGGCTTCTTGATCATGGGTCGCCAGCAGGGTGGGCTTTGTGCCGCAGCGTGCCTTGAGCATGGCTGCGGCTTTTTTCATGACGGCGGGATCCATGCCGGTGAAGGGCTCATCTAACAGAAGCGTGTCGCTCTCGGCCCAGAGAGCGCGCAGCAAGGCGGTGCGGCGCTTCTGTCCGCCGGAGAGCTTCCGGGCAGGCAGGGCAAGGGCCTCGTCATCTAGTCCCAATTGTATAAGGTCATCTCGTATCTGCTCTTTGTATTGTATTTTGACCTTGTACTGTTCTGCGTTCAGCACCAGCGCCACATTCTCTTCGGCGGTCAGCTGGGGGCAGAGCCTGTCTTCCTGAAAGACCGCGCCGACCCGGCCCACGCCCTCCACGCTGCCGGAGGTGGGCGCTTCCAGCCCCATCAGGATGCGGAGCAGGGTCGTCTTGCCCCAGCCGCTTGGCGCCCAGAGCACCGCCGGGTCGTCCACAGTAAGAGAGAGGTTTTCGAAGAGGATTTTCTCTCCGAATTGTTTAGACAGATTTTTTATTTCCAGTTTGTTGTTGGTTTCACTCATTTTTCAGCCCCCTCTTCTCCCAGAACTGCCGCTACCGCTTTATCCAGCAGAGCGAGGAACAGCTTTTCGAATACGGCGCTCAGCAGGATGATGACGAAGGTCCAGGCAAACAGCTCCCCGGTGGAAAGGGTAATTTTTGCCCGGTAAAGCGCGTCGCCGATGCTGCCGTCCGGCAGTCCGATGACCTCTGCTGCTACGCCGCTCTTCCAGCAGATGCCCAGCGCCACGCTGCATCCCTGCCGGAACGCGGGCAGCACCGCCGGGAGCCAGACCGCCCGCAGACGCCGCCCCAGAGGCAGACGGAACACCTGCGCCATTTCGAGAAGCTGGCGGTCAGCACTCCCGATGCCGGTACGCACTGCGCTGTAGAGGACGGGCAGCACCATCAAAAAGCTGATAAGGACGGACAGCGACGAGCCGCTGACCCACACCAGCGCCAGAATGATGAAGCTCGCCACCGGAGTAGCCTTGACCAGCTGCATCACGGGGGCGAGAAGGGCGTCCACCCACTCCCACTTTTCGGCGGCTACCGCCAGCACCGCGCTGGACAGAACGCCCAGCCCGAAGCCTAACAGGATGCGCCCGGCGCTGAAACCGATGCGCTGCCAGAACTCGGCCTGCGGCAGCAGCTCCACCAGCGTACCGATGGCCTGCACCGGCGAGACAAGAAAGACTTCCTGCCCGATGGCCGCAGCCGCCGCCTGCCAGACGCCCAGCCAGAACACCGACGCCGCTAAGATTTGAATGCGGCGTTTTTTTGTTTTATCCATGTATTTCTTTGCTCCTGTTCGTTTTCTCGCTTTCAGAATATCACATCATGTATGAGAATACAATCCTTCATCTTTTCTTCTCTTGACATGAAGGTCATAAAACACTACACTGGAATAAAGTAATCCTTATTCTACGTGCCTCCGCGCACAGCTGGGAGAGATGACCATGCACGATTCCGCTCAGGCCCTCCGGGGCAAAAAGCTCCTTCTGGTGGGGTTCACCCTGTTCTCGATGTTCTTCGGGGCAGGCAACCTCATCTTCCCGCCCTTCCTCGGCGCACAGGCCGGGACGGCGCTCTGGTCCGCTTTTGTGGGCTTTGCCGTCAGCGCCATCGGTCTGCCCATCGCGGGCGTGGCCGCAGTGGCCCGGGCGGGCGGTCTGCCTGCGCTGGCCGGGCGGGTCCATCCCCGCTTCGCACAGGTGTTCGCTGTGCTGGTCTATCTGTCCATCGGTCCCTGCCTCGCGATCCCCCGCACGGCCAGCACCTCGTTTGAGATGCTGACGCCGCTTGTGGGGCGGAGCGCACCGGGACAGTTCATCTACTCCCTCGTGTTCTTTGCTGCGGCGTACTTCGTGGCCCTCAAGCCCGAAAAGCTGACCCAGCGGCTGGGCCGCATCCTCTGCCCTGCCCTGCTGGTGCTCATCGTGGTGCTGTTCGCGGGCTGCATCCTCCGCCCGGCCTCGCCCGGCTACGGCACGCCTGCCGAGGCTTACGCCGCTCTCCCCGCCGCACAGGGCGTGCTGGACGGCTATCAAACCATGGACGCGCTGGCAGCGCTCAACTTCGGCGCGGTCATCGCGCTGAACATTCAGGCGGTGGGCATCACGGAAGAAGCTGCCGTCCGGCGCGGCACCATCCGGGCCGGGTTCATCGCGGGCGGGATGCTGCTGGTGGTCTACGCCATGCTGACCCACATCGGCGGCATCTCGGGGGCCGCGTTCCCCGGCAGTGACACCGGCGCCTCCGTCCTGACGGCACTGGCCGACGGCCTGTTTGGCCGGGTGGGACAGGTGCTTCTGGCCGTTATCTTCGTCATCGCCTGCTTCAACACCTGCGTCGGCCTCATCGCCAGCGTAGGCGAATACTTCCACGAGCTTCTGCCCCAGCTTTCCTACCCCGCCATTGCAGCCTTCTTCGCGCTGATGAGCATGCTGCTGGCGAACATCGGCCTTGCGGACATCCTGAGCCTTTCCGTTCCGGTGCTGAACGCCATCTACCCCATCGCCATCGTCCTCATCGTGGTGGAGTTCCTGCCCGGACGGTTCCAGCGGACATCGGTCTGGCGGCTGAGTATCCTCTTCACGGCCATCCAGAGCATCCCTGCTGCCCTGCCCTTCGGCCCCCTCTCCACTTTGATGAACGCTCTGCCCCTGAGCAGCCTCGGCTTTGGCTGGCTGTTGCCGGCTCTCATCGGCATCGGCGCGGGCCTTCTGATCTAAGAAAGGGGCTGCTGCACTTTCGGCTAAAACGATGTGCAGCAGCCCCTTCTTTGTTTCAAAGCTTACTTTGCGGAATTGCGGATAGCCGCCATGACCTTGCGCAGGACGGACGGCTCGGTGTAGTAGAAGTTATCGTCCGGCAGTTTGCCGCCCACGGCGGCGGGAGAGGCATCGTAGAGCACCTGCAGGTAAGCAGAGATGTCTTTCTTCATCTCCTGACCGTTGCGGTAAACGATGTTGCACTTGGGCAGGGCCTTCTTGGCGATAGCAGCCTTGGCCACCACGCCGACTTCCTCACAGAGGGCGGCGGTGCCGTCGATGTCCTCGTTCGCCGCCTTGACGCTCTTCTGGTAGTCGGTCAGGAAAGCTGCGATGACGTCGGGATTCTGCTTTGCGTACTCGGTGCGCACCACGGTGACGCCGGTGATGAGCTGGGTGTCACAGACCCTGTTCCATTCCCTGGTCAGGTCGAGGACGACGCGGAGGTCGCTGTCCTTCATCTGGGCAGCGGTGACGTAGGGCTGAGGCAGGACGGCGATGGCATCCTTCCTGGCAGCGGCCATCTGGGCCGTGACCTCGGAAGCCTCGCTGTAGTATTCGATCTTCACGTCCTTGTCGGGGTCGAGGCCGTTCTTCTTGAGCAGATAGCGCAGGACGTACTCGGGCGTCGTGCCTTTGCCGGTGGAAAGGATGGTGCGGCCCTTGAGGTCGGCGAAGCTGTGGACGGTATTGCCCTTCTCCACGACGTAGAGGACGCCCAGCGTGTTGACGGCCATGACCTGGATGCCGCCGTTCGTCTTCTGGTAGAGGTTCGCGGCGAGGTTGGCCGGGATAGCGGCCATGTCGAGTTCGCCTTTGATGAGCTTCGGCACGATCTCATCGGCAGCGCCGTAGAGCTGCAGGTCATAGTCGAGGGAAGCAGTGCCGTCCTTCTCCATGCTCAGCAGGTTGACGAGGCCCATGGTGGTGGGGCCTTTCAGGCCGGCGATGCGCACTTTTGTGCTCGTCTTGGCCGATGCGCCGCAGGCCAGCACGCTGACCATCAGCACCAGCGACAGCAGCAGAGATGTCAGTTTTTTCATAGGATTTCGTTCCTCACTTTCATTGGGAGAAATTTTCCCGCAAAAAATTTGCAAAACCATTTGCTTTACGCCCTCAAGTTTACTATAATAAGAGAAAAAATACCGTTGCACATGCAACGGAATCGCAGAAGGGCGGTGAGGGCCCGGGGAAAACCTCACGGAATGGGTATGGAAAATTATCTTCCGCTGTTACAATCCACCTCTCTGTTCGCCGGGCTGGAAGCCGAAGCGCTCCGGGTCCTGCTGGGCGAAGTGGGGGCCGTATTGCGCACCTACAGCCGGGGCGAGACCCTCGTACTGGCCGGACAGTCGAACCGCCGGGTGGGCGTGGTGCTCTCCGGCGCCATCGAGGCCTACCATCCCGCCGCCAGCGGGGCGCGTCTGCCCATCAGCCAGATGGGGCCAGGCGGTGTGTTCGGCGACGTGCTGGGCGGCTCGAGCCTTTCCAGCCCGGTAACGGTGATGGCCTCGGCCCCCTGCGAGGTGCTGCTGGTGCCTTACGAAAAGCTTCTGCTGCCCGGGGCCGACCCGGCCCGCCAGCGGGTGCTGCAGAACCTTGTGCGCACCATCAGCGACAAATACTTCCTGCTCTCCCGCCGGGTAGACCTGCTGCTGCTCAAGAGCCTGCGGGCCAAGGTGTGCGCCTACCTGCTCAGCGAGGCCGAGGTTCACCACAGCCTCACCTTCACCATTCCCTACTCCCGCATCCAGCTGGCCGACTACCTCAACTGCGACCGCAGCGCCCTCTCCCGGGAGCTGAGCCTGATGCAGCGGGACGGCCTGCTCGAGACCTATAAGAGCAGCTTCAAGCTGCTAGAACCGGACGCGCTGCGGCACATGGTGCTGTAACAGCCTCTCCCTTTGGGAGAGCCTTATATAGAAGGAGAACTTCATCATGTCCAAACCGATTTTATGGATCGTCATTCCCTGCTACAACGAAGAACAGGTGCTGCCCATCACGGCCCCCCTGTTCCTGAAAAAGATAAACGACCTCGCCGCAGCGGGCCTTATCAGCGAGAAGAGCCGGGTGCTCTTCGTCAACGACGGCTCCCGCGACGCCACCTGGTCCCTCATCCAGAAGTTCGCCTCTGAGGATGAGCACTTCATCGGCATCTCCCAGAGCCGGAACCGCGGCCACCAGAACGCCGTGCTGGCCGGGCTGATAGAGGCGCTCCACAGCGGCAGCTGCGACATCACTATCTCCATCGACTGCGACGGTCAGGACGACATCAACGCCATGGACGAGATGGTCAAAAAGTATCTGGACGGCGCCGAGGTAGTCTACGGCGTGCGCAGCCGCCGGGACACCGACACCTTCTTCAAGCGGTTCACCGCCGAGGGCTTCTACCATGTGATGAACGCGCTGGGCGCAGACATCGTATTCAACCACGCCGACTACCGGCTCATCAGCACCCGGGTGCTGGAAAGCTTCGCCGACTACCGCGAGGTGAACATTTTCCTGCGGGGCATGGTGCCGCTGGTGGGCTACCCCAGCGACACCGTCTACTACGAGCGCCACGAGCGTCTGGCCGGCGAGAGCCACTATCCCCTCAGCAAGATGCTGGCCCTCGCCTTCGACGGCATCACCAGCCTGTCGAACAAGCCCATCCGCCTCATCACCGGCGCAGGCATCGTGGTCAGCCTCATCAGCTTCATCGGCGTCATCTGGGCCATCGTGCAGGCTGTTCTGGGCAGCGCCGTGGCGGGCTGGGCCTCCACCATCTGCATCGTCTGCTTCATGGGCGGCGTCCAACTGGTGTGTCTGGGCGTCATCGGCGAATACGTCGGCAAAATCTATATGGAGACCAAGGCCCGCCCCCGCTACATCATCAGCGAGCGCACATGGGCTCCCTACGAAAGGAAGTATCACGGATGAGCAAACAGAGCTGGAAAGGCAGCACCCTCCTGAACCCGGAGCCGCCGGTGCTGGTCTCCTGCGGCGGGCTGGACAAGCCCAACCTCATCACCATCGGTTGGACCGGCACCATCTGCACCCAGCCCAGCATGGTATCCATCAGCGTCCGCCCCGAGCGGTACAGCCACCACCTCATCAGGGAGAGCGGCCAGTTTGCCATCAACCTGCCCACCGAGGCACTGGTGAAGTCGGTGGACTGGTGCGGCGTCAGGAGCGGCCGGGACTTCGATAAATTCGCGGCCTGCAAACTCCATTCTGCCCCCGGCTCGGTGCTGACGGACTGCCCCATTCTCGAAGAAAGCCCCGTCAACCTCGAGTGCAAGGTCACGCAGGTCATCCCGCTGGGCAGCCACGACCTCTTCCTCGCCGAAGTAGTCGCCTGCGACGTGGACGAGAGCCTGCTGGACGAGAACGGTAAGCTCTGCCTCGACAAGGCCAAACTCATCGTCTACAGCCACGGCGAATATCTGGCTCTGGGCAAAAAGCTGGGGACCTTCGGCTACAGCGTGCGGAAGAAAAAGCCGACGCGGAAGCCCCGCAGATAATACTATGAAAAATGGGAAGCACTAAAGCGCTTCCCATTTTTTTATTTCTCGTCGAGCAGATCACTCAGACATCTGACCGTCCGGCCATGATAGCCTGTGACCGTCTCGGCATGGAGCAGACTGCTCAGCACACTTTCCTCCACGCACTCGGCCACCGCCCGGAACAGCGGATTGATGGCGTCGTCGTGGAGCATACCCATCGGCAGGATGGCCTTTTCGGAGTAGTGCGGCACCCGGTTGGCGGTGGTGAAGGCAATGACGATCTCGCCGGAGCCGTTGCCACAGAAAGAGCCGGTGCGGGACAGGCCCACCAGCGCCCGGTGGCAGAGCCGCCGCAGCTGGCGCTCACTGAGGGGGATGTCCGTTGCCAGCACCGTGATGATGGAGCCCTTGTCCTCGTGGGGCGGGATGTGGGCGTCCAGCAGGCTCTGGATGGGGGTGCCTGCCACTACGAGGTCATCGAAGACGGCGTGGTTGGAGAGCACCAGCGCACCGATGGTGTACTGTTTCCCGTCCAGCTCCACCACACGGGAGGCCGAGCCGATGCCGCCCTTCAGGCCGTGGCAGCGCATTCCCCGGCCCGCGCCCACAGCGCCCTCGGCGAAATCAGCGCGGCAGTCGGCCAGCGCGGCCCTCACGTTTTCTTCTGTGACGTGGAGGCCCCGGATGTCGTTGAGGCCGCTGTCGTTGCACTCGCAGACCACCGGGTTTACGCTGCCGGTAGTCTCGCAGATGTCGGGGTTCTTATCCAGCATATACTTCACCAACGCTGTCTCCACAGTACCTACGCTGAGGGTATTGGTGAAGAGGATGGGCGTTTCCAGCGTCCCCAGCTCGTCGATCTGGACAAGGCCGGTTGTCTTGCCGAAGCCGTTGATGACATGGCTGGCCGCCATCACTTTATCGTGGAAAATATCGCCCTGATGGGGCAGCAGCGCGGTCACGCCGGTCTGGACCTCGCCGTCCGCCAGTGTGCAGTGGCCCACCGTCACGCCCGGCACATCGCTTATCTTGTCCAGCGGCCCGCAGGGCAGTTTGCCCACCCGGATGCCCCGGCTCTTCCATTTTGCTTCGATTCCCATAAGTATTCTCCTTGCAAAAATGCCCCCTCCTCACCAGACGGAGAGGGCTGATTTTATTCTTCCTCGTGCTCCACCTTGCTGATAGCACCCAGGTCGTAGGGCGTATTCTGGTAGACGTAGTAGTTCAGCCAGTTCTCATACAGCAGGTGTGCGTGAGCACGCCAGCGGAAGAGAGGCGGCTGCTCGGGGTCGTCGTTGGGGTAATAGTTCTTTGGCACCGCGATGGGCAGGCCCTTGCCGACATCCCGCTTGTACTCGGCGTCCAGTGTGTACTTGTCGTACTCCGGGTGGCCGGTGACGAAGATCTGCCGTCCATTCTCGGTGCTCATCAGGAAGGGGCCGGCCTCGTCGCTCTCGGCGAGGATGCGCAGGGCCTTGCAGTTCAGCACGTCTTCCCGGCTGATGCCGGTGTGGCGGCTGTGAGGGGCGTAGAACACCTCATCAAAGCCGCGCACCAGCGGGTTTGAGGGACGGGTGACTTTATGCTCGAAGACGCCGAACATCTTCTGGTCGAGAAGCTGCTTGCGGATGCCATAGTGATAATAAAGTCCCGCCTGTGCGCCCCAGCAGACATGAAGGGTGGAGTAGACGTTCGTCTCGCTGAAGTCCATGATCTCGCACAGCTCCTGCCAGTAGTCCACCTGTTCAAAGTCTATTTTCTCCACAGGCGCACCGGTGATGATCATGCCGTCGTAGCGGTTGTTCTTCACCTCGTCGAAGGTCTTATAAAACGCCTCGAGGTGGGCCGCAGAGACATGGGTCGCCGCATGGCTGGCCGTCTGCAGCAGGGTCATGTGGACCTGAATGGGCGTATTGGCCAGCAGGCGGGCGATCTGGGTCTCGGTGGCGATCTTGGTCGGCATGAGGTTCAGGATGAGGATCTCCAGCGGACGGATGTGCTGGGAGAGCGCCCGTTCCCGGTGCATGACGAAGACGTTTTCCTCGTAGAGGGCATCGTAGGCGGGAAGAGTCTTGGGGATGATCAGCGGCATAGCATCGTTGCTCCTTTTGACGGTTTTAGCGGGAAGTTTTTATCTGCATCCAGAGACGCTTTTTTCACGGGAAGGGGCCGAAACCGGCAGATGGCGCTGACCGTGTTTCTTAAATCTTATCCAGCGCCTGTGCAATATCGGCGATGAGGTCT
This sequence comes from Faecalibacterium longum, assembly GCF_040094125.1. Classification (NCBI taxonomy): domain Bacteria; kingdom Bacillati; phylum Bacillota; class Clostridia; order Eubacteriales; family Oscillospiraceae; genus Faecalibacterium; species Faecalibacterium longum. The sequence goes on along the minus strand of NZ_JBBNIH010000070.1, from coordinate 23,085 downwards.
TCGCTGCTCTCGAGGCCGCAGCTCATCCGCACCAGCTCAGCAGGCACACCGGCAGCGGCCAGCTGCTCGTCGTTCATCTGGCGATGGGTGCTGGAAGCCGGATTCAGGCAGCAGGTGCGGGCATCGGCAACGTGGGTCTCAATGGCGGCAAGCTTCAGCTCCTTCATAAAGGTGCTGGCGGCTTCGCGGCCGCCGGCCAGGCCAAAGGAAACGACGCCGCAGCTGCCGTTCGGCAGATACTTCTCAGCCAGTGCATGGTAAGGGCTGGACTCGAGGCCGCAGTAGTTGACGTAAGCCACTTTCGGGTGAGCCTCAAGGAACTTTGCGACGGCCATGCCGTTGGCGCAGTGGCGCTGCATCCGGACGTGGAGGCTCTCAAGACCGAGGTTCAGCATATAGGCGTTCATGGGGGACTGCATCGAGCCGAAGTCGCGCATGAGCTGTGCGGTGGCCTTGGTGATGAAAGCCCCCTCTTTGCCGAAGCGCTCCGCGTAGGTGATGCCATGATAGCTCTCATCGGGAGTACACAGGCCGGGGAACTTCTCGGCGTGGGCCATCCAGTCGAACTTGCCGCCGTCCACGATAGCACCGCCCAGCACAGCGCCATGGCCGTCCATGTACTTGGTGGTGGAATGGGTCACGATGTCAGCGCCCCACTCGAAGGGGCGGCAGTTGACCGGCGTGGGGAACGTGTTGTCCACGATGAGCGGTACGCCGTGGGCGTGTGCGGCCTTGGCGAACTTTTCAATGTCCAGCACGGTGAGGGCAGGGTTGGCGATGGTCTCACCAAACACGACCTTGGTGTTGGGCCGGAAGGCGGCATCCAGTTCTTCCTCGCTGCACAGCGGGTCCACGAAGGTGGCGGTAATGCCCATCTTCTTCATGGTGACGGAGATGAGGTTGAAGGTGCCGCCGTAGATGGTGCTGGACGCCACGATGTGGTCGCCTGCCTCGCAGATATTGAACAGCGCAAAGAAGTTGGCCGCCTGACCGCTGGACGTCAGCATGGCGGCGGTGCCGCCTTCCAGCTCGCAGATCTTTTTCGCCACCATATCGCAGGTGGGGTTCTGCAGGCGGGAGTAGAAGTAGCCGTCGGCCTCGAGGTCGAACAGCTTGCCCATGTCCTCGCTGGTAGCGTACTTGAACGTAGTGGACTGGATGATGGGGATCTGGCGGGGTTCGCCGTTGCCGGGGGTGTAGCCGCCCTGCACGCAGATGGTATCACGGTTCATTGCAACATACTCCTTTACTGGGTTTGTCTGTATAGCACAATTCCCCGCAGGAGCATGAGCCTCCTGCGGGGAATCGATTCGTTAAATTTTATTCCCTGCAGGAAGCAGAAACTTACTTTCTCAGCCGCTTATCACTCCTGGTCGCCCAGAAGGTGCCGACGGTCTGGAACACCTGCACCATGAGCACCAGCAGCACGACGCAGACGATCATGATGTTAGTCTGGTAGCGGTAGTAGCCGTAGGACAGAGCGATCTTGCCCAGACCGCCGCCGCCGATGACGCCGGACATGGCCGAGTAGCCGAGGATGGTAGTCAGGGCAGTGGTCATGCTGGAAATGAGGCCGGGCAGACACTCGGGGATCATGACCTTGGTGATGATCTGGAAGGGAGTCGCGCCCATGCTCTGGGCAGCTTCCACGACGCCCTCGTCCAGCTCACGCAGACTGGTCTCCACCAGACGGGCCACGAAGGGGAAGGCCGCGACCACCAGCGGAACGATGGTGGCCTTGGTGCCGACGGTGGTGCCCACAATGGCACGGGTCAGCGGGAAGACGCAGATCATCAAAATCAGGAACGGCACGCTGCGCAGAATGTTGATGACGATGTTCAGAATGTGCATCAGCCAGCCCGGCAGGGGCAGGACGCCGTCCTTATCACCAGCCACCAGCAGAACGCCCAGCGGCAGGCCCAGAACCAGAGAAAATGCCGTGGAGAGGACGGTCACGTAGAACGTCTCCCAAATGGCGAAGCCATAATCTGCAAAGCTCATTCTCCGGTCACCTCCTCAACGGTCACACCATTCTGGCTGCGCATATAGGCCGCAGCCTGCTTTGCCTGTTCGGTATCGCGGGGAAGTTTGAGCAGCATGGAGCCGTAGCACTGGCCGCTCAGATCGCGGGTGTCGGCGCTGAGCACAGACACGAGGATGCCCTTCTCCGCAGCGAGGCTCGCCACCAGCGGCTTTGCGGCGGACGAACCATTGAACGTAACACGGACCACGTGATCGTCGGGCGCAAAGCTCGAGAGGTCGCGGGCTGCGCTGCCGCCGTTGGGGGCGACGAGGCGTCTGGCCGCAGCCGTCTTGGGATTCGCGAAGATCTCGCGCACCTCACCCTGCTCCACGACCACGCCGCCGTCCAGAATGGCGACGGAGTCGCAGATCTCTTCCACGACGCTCATCTGGTGGGTGATGACCACCACGGTGATGCCCAGCTTCTTGTTGATGTCCTTGATGAGGGTCAGGATGGCGTGGGTCGTGTTGGGGTCCAGCGCACTGGTGGCCTCATCGCAGAGCAGGACTTTGGGGTTGGTGGCCAGCGCACGGGCAATGGCGATGCGCTGCTTCTGGCCGCCGGAGAGCTGGGCCGGGTAGGCATTTGCCTTATCGGGCAGGCCCACCATTTCCAGCAGCTCCCTGGCGCGCTTTTCGGCATCGGCCTTCTTCACGCCCGCAAGCTCCATCGGGAAGCAGATGTTCTTCAGGCAGCTGCGCTGCATCAGCAGATTGAACTGCTGGAAGATCATGGTGATGTCGCGGCGGCGCTCACGCAGGGCTGCGGGGGACAGGGTCTCCATCGCGGTGCCGTCGATGACGACACTGCCCTCGGTGGGGCGCTCCAACAGGTTGATGCAGCGCACCAGCGTGGATTTGCCCGCGCCCGACATACCGATGATGCCGTAGATGGAGCCATCGGGGATGGTCAGGTCGATGTTCTTCAGCGCATTCACCGCGCCGTCCTTCATCTGGAAGGTCTTGGAAAGGTGTTTGATCTCGATCACGATTTACTCCTTAGTTGGTAAAGCTCAACCCTCGATGGGTGCCAGGCTGTCCTGCTTGCCGCCGTAGATGCCCATGGGCTCGACGTGGATGCCGGCGACGGTCACCAGATGGGTACCCTTCTCCTCGTTGAAGTTGTCCAGATACGGCTGATGCTGGAAGTAGTTGGTGTCGCACTGGCCGTCCTCGACGATGGTGTTGGGGATCACATAGTCGTCGTACTCCTGGATGTCCAGAGTGATGCCCTTAGCGGCCAGAATGTCCTTGCAGACCTCCAGGACCTCGCAGTGGGGAGCGGGAGTAGCAGCACAGCTGACGGTCTCGCCGTTCAGTGCATCGTAGTCGATGGAAGCGTCATAGCCATCGGTCGGGGTCTCGACGACGGAGACGACAGCGCCCTTGTAGTTCTCATCCATGAAGTCCTTGACCTGCTGGCTCTGCAGAGCGGCGACGAGGGCCTTGATCTTGGGCTCGTTCTCGTTGCCCTCCTTGCAGACCAGAACATTGACGTAAGCAGAAGAGCCGTCCTCCATTGCCAGAGCGTCGGTCATGGGGTCCAGACCAGCGGAGATGGCGTAGTTGGAGTTGATGACAGCGTAGTCCTCATCCTGCAGGACGTTGGGGACCTGAGCAGCCTCGACCTCATCGACGGTGACATTCAGGGGGTTCTCCTCGATGTCATTCTTGGTGGCGGTCAGGCCGGCGTCAGCCTTCAGCTTGAAGAAGCCGTTCTTCTCCAGCAGGGTCAGAGCGCGGGCCTCGTTGGTGGTGTCGTTGGGGACAGCGACCTTCACCTTGTCCAGCTTTGCCACAGCGGAAGCAGCCTCAGAAGAAGCGGCAGTGCTGGAAGCAGCAGAGCTTGCGGTGGAAGAAGAGCCGCCGCAGGCGGTCAGGGCAGCAGCAGCGGCTGCGACACCGGTAACTTTCAGAAAATCACGACGAGTAATCATAGTTTTTTCCCTCTCTATTATTGGATATAATGTACAGCGGCGGCGCGGCACAGTCTGCGCCCGCCTTGAACGGAAGCATCAAAAAAGCCTCCGTCCCTGCCAGCCATGCGCTGCACAAGGACGGAGGCCTGAAACTTCCGTGGTACCACCTTGGTTCACAGCATCCTCGCGGACACTGCCTCAAAACTGCGGCAGAATTTTTTCTGCTTACAGCCGGACGCTTTAACGGGCGCACCCGTCGTGGACTAGTGCTCTTGCTCTTCGTCCGCGCAGCTCCGAGACCATTTTCGGCTCCCTGTTTCCTGCCCTTTTCCACCTGCCGGGCTCTCTGGTAAGGCTCATGCGAAAGCTTACTCTTCTCTTCACAGCCATTTTAGTGATATTGCGTTTATTGTACTCGCCTCGACGGGATTTGTCAACCCCCTAAAACAAACTTTTTCAGTAGGGAATTGAAGATCCTTTGCCCATGAGACAAAATATGCCCCCGCGCTGTACGCACGGGGGCATATTCAGAAGCTATCTATTAGCCCTGCTCCTGCTGTGCCTTCTTGGCTTCGAGAGCCAGAATGGCGTCGCGGCGGCTCAGGTTGATGCGGCCCTGCTGGTCGATGTCCGTCACCTTGACGACGATGGCATCACCCACAGCAACAACATCTTCCACGCGCTCGACACGCTTGGTGTCCAGCTTGGAGATGTGGACGAGGCCCTCCTTGCCCGGAGCGATCTCAACGAAGGCACCGAAGTTCATCAGACGGGTGACCTTGCCCTTGTAGATAGCACCGATCTCGGGGTCTTCCACGATGGTCCTGATGGTGAAGATGGCGCGCTTTGCGTCCTCCTGGTCCACAGCGGAGACGAAGACGTGGCCGTCCTCCTGCACGTCGATCTTGCAGTTGCAGGTGGCGCAGATGTCCTGAATGACCTTGCCGCCCTTGCCGATGACGTCCTTGATCTTATCGGTGGGGATCATCATGCTGAACATCTTGGGGGCCCAGCGGCTCAGCTCGTGGCGGGGCTCTGCGATGACGGGCTTGATGATCTCATCGAGGATGTACAGACGGCCCCTGCGGCACTTCTCGAAGGCCTCGGCGATGATGTCGTAGGTCAAGCCGTCGATCTTAATATCCATCTGGATGGCGGTGATGCCCTTGCGGGTGCCGCCCACCTTGAAGTCCATATCGCCGTGGAAGTCCTCGACGCCCTGAATGTCCAGCATGGTCATCCAGCGGTCGCCCTCAGTGATAAGGCCGCAGGAGATACCGGCGACGGGAGCCTTGATGGGGACGCCTGCGTCCATCAGAGCCAGCGTGGAGCCGCAGATGGAAGCCTGAGAGGTGGAGCCGTTGGAAGAGAGGACCTCAGACACGCAGCGGATGGTGTAGGGGAACTCTTCCAGAGAGGGCAGCACAGGCACGAGAGCGCGCTCAGCCAGTGCGCCGTGGCCGATCTCGCGGCGGCCGGGGCTGCGGGGTGCGCGGGCCTCGCCGACGGAGTACGGCGGGAAATTGTAGTGATGGATGTAGCGCTTGGTCTGCTCGTCGGTCAGGTCATCCATGAGCTGGTTGTCCTTGGTGCCGCCGAGGGTGCAGGTGGTGAGCACCTGAGTCTGGCCGCGGGTGAACATACCGGAGCCATGCACACGGGGCAGGATGCCGACTTCTGCAGCCAGCGGGCGGATCTCGTTGATGCCGCGGCCATCCACGCGCTTGCCCTCGTCCAGCAGCCAGCGGCGGACGACGTACTTCTGCATCTTGTAGCTGACGAGGTCGAGGTCGGCCTCGGTCAGGTCGGGGTACTCCTCAGCGATCTTGTCCATGATGGGCAGCAGGGCGGCATCACGCACATTCTTGTCGTCGGTATCCATAGCGGCCTTGAAGTCGTCGAGATACTTCTCCTTGATGGCGTGGAACACGTCCATATCGAGGCCCACGACCTGGAAATCGATCTTCGGCTTGCCGCGCTCGGCCACGATGCTGTTGATGAAGGTGATGATCTTCTTGATCTCCACGTGAGCGGCCTTGATGGCGTTCAGCATGGTGTCCTCATCGACCTCATTGGCACCGGCCTCGATCATGACGATCTTGTCCATGGTGGCGGCGACGGTCAGGGCCAGGTCGCTCTTCTTGCGCTGCTCCTGAGTGGGGTTCAGGACGATCTCGCCGTCCACCAGACCCACCTGCACGCCGCCGATGGGGCCGTTCCAGGGGATCTCGGACACAGCGGTGACCAGAGAAGCGCCGATCATGCCGGCGATCTCAGGGCTGCAGTCGGGGTCAAGGCTCATGACGGTCATGGTGATGCAGACGTCGTTGCGCATCTCCTTCGGGAACAGCGGGCGCATGGGACGGTCCACGACGCGGCTGGTCAGGATGGCGCGCTCGCCGGGGCGGCCCTCACGGCGCATGAAGCTGCCGGGGATGCGGCCTGCGGCGTAGAGCTTTTCCTCGTACTCCACGTTCAGGGGGAAGAAATCGACGCCCTCGCGGGGCTTGGGGCTCATGACCACGTTGCACATCACGCAGGTCTCGCCGTAGCGGATGAGGGCGCTTGCGTTGGACAAGCCGCACATCTTGCCCATCTCCACCTTGAAGGGGCGGCCTGCCAGCGTAGTCTCGTAAACTTTGAAGTTGTCAAAGTTTTCTTTGCGGGAACCAAATTCGATTGCCATTTGGTTTGCCTCCTTATGTCCGTTTGATATTCCAAAAGGCTGCCCGCCGCGCATCATAGCAATAAATCCAGCGTCCGTGCCGCTTCACACAGGCGTTCGATTTACTGCTGCAACACGCAGCAGCGGCCTATTTGTTCCAGTGCCTGGGATACAAGGGAAAATCCAACATAAAAGAGCAAAGGGCAGGCACCATTTGCGGTACCTGCCCTCTGTTTTCTATTACTTACGCAGACCCAGAGTTGCGATCAGAGCACGGTAACGCTCGATGTCCTTCTTCTGGAGGTAGGCCAGCAGATTGCGGCGGCGGCCAACCATTTTCATCAGACCACGGCGGCTGTGGTGATCGTTAGGGTTCTTCTTCAGGTGCTCGTTCAGCTCGTTGATGTGAGCGGTCAGCAGAGCGACCTGGACTTCGGGAGAGCCAGTGTCCTTCTCGGTCAGAGCGACTTTGGCCATAACTTCCTGCTTGTTCATAGTAACAGTACCTCTTTATAAAATTTTTATTTGCCAGCGACACAGCAGCGGGAAAACGGTACTCCCGAGTGGGCATACTCCCAGCCCCGTATCGCGGTAACAGGGCTAGTATAACAGAAACCAACGTAAAAAGCAAGAAAAATTTTTACAGATCCGCAAAAATGAGGATGTTGTTTTCCTGTCAAATCATGTTATAATCTGTCTATTGTAATAAAGAGGTAGATCAAATGACACATTGCTTTTCCCGCCGCAGCTTCCTCAAAGGAAGCGCAGCCGCCGCAGCGGCCCTCACCAGCCCGCTCCTCTCGGCTGATGCAGCTTTTTCTGAAAACGAAAACGGCCTGTTCTCCCCTGTCTCTGCTCTCTGCCAGACCCAGTACGGCCCGGTGAAGGGCCGAGAGGGCGAAAACGGTCAGCTCTGCTGGTACGGCATCCCCTACGGTGCCGCGCCCACGGGCGAAAGCCGCTGGACAGCGCCGCAGGAGCCCGCCCGCTGGCTCACTGTGCGGGACTGCACCAGCCCCGCTCCGGCGGCCTACCAGTACACCACCTTCCCCCTCGGCACCGAGGACTGCCTGACACTGGACATTTATTCTTCCGCCGAGGCCAAAAAGCGGCCCGTCCTCGTCTATCTGCACGGCAGCGCCGCCACAGGCTCATCTCTCGAGCTGCCCGGCAGCGAACTCGTGCGGGACGCGGGCTGCGTCTTTGTCGCGCTCAACTACCGGCTGGGGCTGTTCGGGTGGAACTGCCTGCCCGCTCTTACTTTCGGCTCCGACGCCGCCGGAAACTTTGCCCTGCTGGACATCGCCCGGGCGCTGGACTGGGTGAAGGAAAATATCCACCGCTTCGGCGGCGACGCCGACAACATCACCCTCTGCGGCTTCTCTGACGGCGGGCAGATGGCAGCGGCCCTTGCGGGCAGCCCGCTCTTCCGCGAACGCTTTCAAAAAGCCGTCGCCATCTCCGGCGGGCTGTCCCTCGCCGACCCGGACGCCGCCGCCCAGAAGCTGGCTGAAAATTTCGCACCGCTGGCCGTGGAAGACGGGCGGTTCGCTGACACGGCTTCCGCCGCCGAATGGCTGCTGACGCCGGGGGCGGACGTCCGGGAATGGCTCTGCGGCCTCGAACCGGCCCGCATTGCGGCCCTCGGCAAACCAGCCATCCTCTACGCAGACGATGTGGTGCTCTCCCGGGACGCCCGGAGTGCTGTCCCCCTCCTGCTGCTCAGCAGCGCCTCCGAATTCAGCGGCTTTGTCCGGGACGACCTGCGGCCCGCTTCCAGCGCGGCCCGGGCCTATGCCGTAAAATACGGCTCAGCCCTCTGCCGCTGGAGCAGCACCGAAGCCGTCGCCGAAGCGCTGGGCGGCAGTGCTCCGGTCTGGCTTGGCCTCATCGACTACGGCGGAGCCGACAGTCAGACGACTATCCCGGGCCTCGGCTCCTTCCACGGTCTGCCGCTGGCGCTGTTCTCGTCCGAAAGCAGCTATTCTGCCTGTGCTGATTTGTCTTCGGCAGGTGCGCAGGCCCTTTCAGTCCAGCTGAAGCAGGCGCTTGCCGGCTTCATGACCAGCGGCTCCCCGGGCTGGGACGTCTGGACGCCGCAAGACCGTGACGCCCTCCACTTCGATGCCGACAGCGAAACAGTCTGCATCACCCTCAACTCCTACCCGGATACCCAGGAAAGTATCCGTGCCGCCATGGCCGCAGACACGTCCCTCTCCGCCGCCGAAAAGGAAACGGTGGAGCACCTCTATTTTTCCGGTTTCTCTTTCTGACGAAGCAAAAACGCATCTCACCGATCACTTTCATCGGTGAAGTGCGTTCTTGTTTTATTCAGCGGCTGATGCCGCCCACAGCCTTTTTGATTTCGGCTTTGTTCCGGTACATCGCAGCGTCAGCCTCCATGAACAGCTCGTCCGCCGTCATGATGCGGCCTGCCTGCATGGCATAGCCCACTGCGATGGAGACGGGATACTCTTCCTTCGCATCCCACTCCGCGCACAGCCGCCGGAGCGTTTCGACTGCTGCCTTCACAGCCTCCTCATCCGTCGCAGCCGCAATGACCGCGAACTCGTCGCCGCCGATGCGGAAGCAGTCCTCGGCCCGGTAAAAGGCCTCCCGGATGCAGCGGGCCGCACAGCAGAGCAGTTCGTCACCGGCACGGTGGCCGTATTGGTCGTTGGTCTGCTTGAGCCAGTTGATGTCCATAACGATGTAGGTCCAGTCCGTGCGCTCGGGCCAGCGGGACTTCATATACTTGAAGGCCGTATAGTTGAAAAGCCCGGTCAGCGAGTCGACGTAGGCCAGATTTTTGTAGTTTTCCAGCTGGGCCTGTTCGTCGCTGGCCTGCCGGATGCGGTGGAGCACGATGCGGCCCAGCATCACCAGAAATCCCAGCAGACCGGCGCAGTAGCACACGGCGTAAGTCCGATCCCGGTAGCCGCTGTAGAAGGTCGCCAGCGCAAGCAGAGTACCCGCTGCCAGCGCGCCGAAAGCCAGCAGGATGTTCCTCACCTCGCCGCTGTGGTTCTTTTTATAGGAGACCATGAGGGTATGGAATGCTGCCAGAATGCTGGCAATGACGGTGATATGAATGGGCATGAGCAGCCACAACATGGGCTGTCCGGCCAGCAGCCAACCCGCAGCGTCTGCTGCCAGCAGTACCAGCGCAGCCATCTGCGGGAGGCGGATGAGCCAGCCATCATTCTTTACGGTGCAGCGGATGAATTCCAGCACGAAAGGCGCTGTGAGGCTGAAGGTGACCAGTGAGACGAACACGACGAGATTCGCCCTGTCCGTCACCAGTGCCAGCAGCTCGGAATCGGTCAGCGCCCAGATGCCGACGTCCAGCATCAGCCCGATCATCACCCGGGTCTGATGGCAGACCTCCGGAGTGAAGATGCTGCGCATCGTCACCATCAGAACGCCAAGCTCCACGGCGCAGAGGACGCAGAGCAGGAAGAACACCAGCGCGTAAAGGCTGCGCCTGAAATAATAGCTGCTCAGTTTCGTCTGGGTGGCCAGCACCGACTCGCTGCTCAGCATCACGCTGAGGGCCGACGGCTCCGCACAGTGGAGCACCAGCGTCTTTCCGGCCGCGCCCTCCGGCAGAGCAGCAAAGAGCCGCATCTCTGCCGGGCCGCTGTCCGGGTCGTAGGTATAGAACACCGTCTCCTGACCGTCCGCCGCCCGCAGCCCGAGGCTGAACTTCTGCTTCGTGCTGCGGATGCTCAGCATCAGGCTTTCCCCCATGCTTTCCGGAATGTCATACACGGCCTGCTGGTCTGTTTCCAGCGTCCAGCTGTCGTTCAGTTCCTGCAGACTGCCCTGCACCAGTGTGCGGTGGTGGTCTTCCTGAACACGGCAGGAGTCTGCCACCCCCAGAAAGACCATCAGCGCCATCAGCCAGACCAGGATGCGCAGGCACCATTTCTGTTTTGTTTTTTCATAAAGTTCACTCCGCAAAGTATTCCTGCGCGCGCTGGGCTGCGTGGTCGATGCACTCGCGCAGCTCATCCAACGTGTCGAACTTTTTGCTGGGGCTGAGGTAGGCGTGGAACTCCACCACCGGGTCGGTGCCGTAAAGGTCGCCGGTAAAGCCCGGGATGAAGGTCTCGCAGGTCACCTTGCTCTCGTCGCTGTTGACGGTGGGCCGGGTGCCAAGGCCGGTGGCCGAGGGGTACCACCGGTCTCCTATTCTGGTGCGGGTGATATAGATGCCGTACCGGGGCAGCTGGAAGCCCTGCGGGTAGAGCTGGTTGATGGTCGGCACGCCCAGCGTCCGGCCAAGGCCCGCCCCGTGATGCACCGTGAAGCGGATGGCGTAGGGCATCCCCAGCATGGCATTGGCCGCCGGGATGTCACCACCTTCCAGCGCGGTGCGGATGCGGGTGGAGGAAACAGGCTTCTCCTCAAACTGTGCCATCGGCAGGACGACTACCTCCACGCCCAGCGGCTCGCAGAGCTGACGCAGCAGCTCCGGTGTGCCTGCCGCCCTGGCACCGAAGGTGAAGTTCTCGCCGCAGAACAGCGCCCGGGCGTTGCAGTCCCGGATGATGCCCAGCACGAACTGCTCCGCCGTCATGGCCTTGATCTCCTCGAAATCGGGGCAGAGATAGTGCTCCACGCCGAGGCTGGCGATGAGGGCGTGCTTGTCCTCAGTGGAGAGCAGGCGCTTGCCCTTCATCTTGTTTTCGGTGGGCAGGCGGAAGGTAAACACCGCCGGTGCCGCGCCGTGGGCCCTGGCCCACTCCACTGCGCCATTGATGACCGCGCGGTGGCCGATGTGGATGCCGTCAAAAAAGCCCATTGCCACAGCAGAGCCGTGGGCACCGCCCAGCGCAAGCGGCGCAAGCTGTGAATAGATCTGCATGAATGTTCTTTAATTCCTCTCTACAAAGAGTTTTTCGACCTTGAGCACGCCGCCGGTGATGTTCGCAAGGCCCAGGAACTGACCCTCGGCATTGCGGACACGGTAACGGCCGTCTGCCGCCGGGTAGCGGCTGGTGGGGCAGCCGTTGTACAGGTGCTGCTCCACCCTTGGCTCTGCCACCAGCAGAGGCAGGCTCTCAAACACGCTCTCCACCGGCAGCATCAAAGCCTGCAGTGCCTCGGGGCCTGCGTCCTTTGCCGCCTGTATCTCTTCCAGCGTGTGGGCGTCGGCCTCGGTGTAGACACCCGCCGTCGTGCGGCGCAAGGCGCTCATGGTGCCTTTCTGGCCCATAGCGGCGGCAATGTCCTCCAACAGAGTGCGGATATACGTTCCCTTGGAGCAGCGGACGGTGAGGACGTATTCGTTCTCCACCGGGCTGCCGCCGTACCGGATGTCCAGTATCTCGATGGGACGGGCCTTCCGCTCCACCGTGACGCCCTCGCGGGCCAGCTTATAGAGGGGCTGGCCGTTGATCTTGACAGCCGAGTACATGGGCGGCGTCTGCATCTGGGGGCCGAGGAACCGGGGCAGAACAGCCAGCAGTTCCTTCTCCCCCGCCGTCACCGGGGCTGTTTCCAGCACGGTGCCGGTGATGTCGCCGGTGTCGGTCTGCATCCCCAGCCGCAGCCGGGCGCAGTAGGTCTTGGTGTGGTCGAGCTGAAGGTCCACAGCCTTGCTGGCCCCGCCGCAGAACACCGGCAGAACGCCGGTGGCCATGGGGTCCAGCGTACCGCTGTGACCCAGTTTGCGGGTACCGAGGATGCCGCGCAGCTTGGCGATGACGTCAAAGCTGGTCCACTCCATCGGCTTATCTACGATAAGGATGCCCTGCATCAGCTTTCCTCCTGCGTCTCGGGGCGGTCGAGTTCCGCCTCCACTTCGGCCAGAATGGCGCTCTTGGCGTTGTCGAGGTTGCCCAGCAGCTCACAGCCCGCTGCGCGGGTGTGGCCGCCGCCGCCCAGACGCCGTGCGATGGCGCAGGCGTCCACGCCCTTGGCGGCGCGCACGCTGATGCGGTAGCTGCCGCCGGGCTGCTGACGGAGCAGCAGGCCCACTTTGACCCCCTCGATGCTGATGGGCAGGCTGGTCAGCTCTTCCAGGTCAGCCGGGTCCACGCCGCTCTGCTCTATCTCGTCCCGGGTCAGATACATCAAGGCGCAGCGGCCCTCAAGATGATATTCCAGATGGTTGCGGGCGATACGCTCCGCCTCCATCCTCTCCCGGGGTTTGGTGTCGAAGAGCAGGGTGTTCAGCTCCTCCACCTGCGCACCGGCCAGAATGAGCCTTGCAGCTACAAGATGGGTGTTGGCAGTGGTGGAAGAGAACCGGAAGCAGCCGGTGTCAGTAGCGAGGCCGGTGTAGAGGCAGTTGGCGATGAGGGGCGTGATCTCCACGCCCATCTCGCTGATGACCTCATACAGAAGCTCTGCCGCTGCGGCCGCATTGCCGTCCAGCAGGGTGAAATCCGCATAGCCGCTGTTGCCCGTGTGGTGGTCGATGCAGAGATCGACGTGGCGGGTATACTGCGGCACACCGTTGTTTTCACCAAAGAGCTGCACGCTGGCAACATCCACGGCCACAACGGTCTTGGGCTCAAACTCGCCCCGGAACGGCACCGGTGCGGTAAAGCTGTAGCGGGAAGGCACTGCATCGGAGCAGAGGACAGCTGCCGTCTTGCCCAGCGCCTTGAGCGCGTGGCAGAGGGCGCTGCCGCAGCCGATGGTGTCGCCGTCCGGGTTTTTATGACACAGGACCAGAATGTTGTCCGCAGCACAGAGGCGCTCGGCCATCTGCTGCACATTGAGCTGTTCTGTCATTTGATGGATCCATCCTTTCCGCAGCGCTGGATTTATTCCTCGGTCTCGGCGGGCTGAGAGTCCTCAGCATCGCCGTTCACATTCAGCGTGCGGAGCAGCTCATTGATGTGGGCTGCATAGGCGGCACCGTCGTCCTCCACAAAGATGAAGCGGGGTGCCTTGCGGATGTGCATTTTCTTGCTCACTTCGGTGCGCACATGGCCTGCGGCGCGGTTCAGGGCCTCGATAGCGGGCTTGGGGCCGTCCTCACGGCCCATCACGCTCACATAGACCTTCGCCACGTCCAGGTCGGGCGTCACATCCAGCCGGGTGACGGTCAGCAGACCGCCCTCCAGCCGCGGGTCTTTCAGCCGTCCGATGATGGCGATGAGCTCACGCTTCATGTCCTGCGCCAGACGGCCCATATTTTTCTGAGACATAGTTTCTCCTCTAAAATAAACCTCTCCGTCATTGCTTCGCAATGCCACCTCTCCTATCGAGGAGAGTCCTTGGCATTTCGTAAAGCTTCACCTCTTCGCCAGAGGCTCTCCTCGGTAGGGGCAACAACGACGACCGCCGCCAGTGGCGGAAACAGGGAGTCGCTGTTGGGGCAGCGGCCAGCAAGACGCAAACGAAGTGCTGCGGATGCTGGGTGCCGCAACCCGGCCTTGTCGAGCGAAGGCAGACTGAGAGGTTATTTCTCTTAGTCGCGGTATTCTTCCATCTTGAAGGCCTCGTAGACGTCGCCTTCCTTGACGTCGGCAAACTTTGCCAGAGTAACGCCGCACTCGTAGCCCTCGGCCACTTCCTTGGCGTCGTCCTTGAAGCGCTTCAGAGATGCGATCTCGTCCTCCGTGATGACGATGCCGTCACGGACGACACGCACCTTGCTGTCGCGGGTGATCTTGCCGCTGGTGACACGGCAGCCTGCGACGGTGCCGACGTTGGAGATCTTGTAGACCTGACGGACCTGCAGCTCGCCCAGAGACACCTCGCGGAACTTGGGAGCCAGCATACCCTTCATAGCGTCGGTGACGTCGTTGATGGCGTCATAGATGACGCGGTACATACGCATCTCGACCTTGGTGGCAGCGGCCTCTTCCTTCGCCACGTTGTCGGGGCGGACGTTGAAGCCGATGATGATGGCGTTGGATGCGTCGGCCAGGTCAACGTCGGACTTGCTGATGGCACCGACACCGGCGTGGATGACGCGGACGCGGACCTCGTCGTTGGAGATCTTCTCGAGGCTCTGCTTGACGGCCTCGGCGGAGCCCTGGACGTCAGCCTTAACGACGATGGCCAGCTCCTTCATATCGTTCTGAGCCATCTGGCTGAACAGGTTATCCAGCGTGACCTTCTGGAAGGAGGAGAACTGCTTCTCCTTGGCGGCAGCGATACGCTGCTCGGCCAGCTCACGGGCCAGACGCTCGTCCTCGACGGCCTCGAACAGGTCGCCGGCCTCAGGCACAGCGGTCAGACCGGTGATCTCCACAGGAGTGGAGGGGCCGGCGTCGTTCAGCAGAATGCCCTTGTCGCTGCGCATGGTACGCACACGGCCCACGGCGGTACCGGCGATGATGACGTCGCCGGAGTGGAGGGTGCCGTTCTGCACCAGAATGGTGGCGATGGGGCCCTGGCCCTTGTCCAGACGAGCCTCGACAACAGCGCCCTTGGCACGGCGGTTGGGGTTAGCCTTCAGCTCCATGACCTCAGCTTCCAGAGCGATGCGCTCCAGCAGGTCGTTGATGCCCATGCCGGTCAGAGCAGAGACAGGGATGCAGGCGACATCGCCGCCCCAGTCCTCGGTGATGATGCCGTACTTGGTCAGGCCCTCCATCACGCGCTCAGGGTTGGCGGTGGGCTTATCCATCTTGTTCATGGCCACGATGAGCTTGACGTTGGCGGCCTTGGCGTGGTTGATGGACTCGACCGTCTGGGGCATGATGCCGTCATCGGCGGCGACGACCAGAACTGCAATATCGGTCATGTTGGCACCGCGGGCGCGCATGGAGGTGAATGCCTCGTGGCCCGGGGTATCCAGGAAGGTGATGAGGCTGTCGTTGACCTTGACCTGATATGCACCGATGGCCTGAGTGATGCCGCCAGCCTCGCCTGCGGTGACATTGGTCTTGCGGATAGCGTCCAGGATACTGGTCTTGCCGTGGTCAACGTGGCCCATGACGCAGACGACCGGGGGACGGGTGACGAGATCGTCCTGAGAATCCTCCTCCTGGGTGAACAGGCGCTCCTCGATGGTGACGTGGACTTCCTTCTCGACCTTGGCGTGGAACTCCTCGGCCACCAGAGCGGCGGTATCGAAATCGATGATGTCGTTGATGGCATGCATCTCGCCCATCTGCATGAACTTGGCGATGACCTTGCCGGCCTGCTGCTTCAGGCGGGCAGCCAGTTCACCGACGGTGATCTCATCGGGGATGAGGACCTTCAGCTGCGCAT
The DNA here is from genome assembly GCF_040094125.1 of Faecalibacterium longum. Lineage (NCBI taxonomy): Bacteria > Bacillati > Bacillota > Clostridia > Eubacteriales > Oscillospiraceae > Faecalibacterium > Faecalibacterium longum. Next base: position 7,296 of record NZ_JBBNIH010000070.1, on the reverse strand, counting down.
TGCGGGCCTTTTCCAGCTGGATGCGCTGCAGACGCTCGAACTCGGTCTCACGCTTGCCCTTCTGGAACTGCTGGCGCTGGCGCTGGCCGCGCTGGGTGAACTTCTGCTTGTTGCCCTGGGGGGTGGGCTTGCGGCGGTTCTCGGTGTTCTTGGTGGAAGCCAGATCGTCGTAACGGGCGTCGAAGCGGTCCACGTTCATATCGACGGTGCGGGTATCGACGGTGACCTGATTGTCCTCGCGGCGGACAGAGACGGACTGAGCGGAAGCTGCAGTAGCCTTTGCGCCGGTCTCACGGGCCAGCTCGCTCAGAGAGACGGTCTTCTCCTCGCGCTTCTTGTGCTGCTCGTTCTTCTTGTTGTTTTGCTTGGCAGCGGGCTTTGCCTCGGCCTTTGCGGGCTCAGCCTTGGGAGCCTCGGGCTTCTTTTCGGCCTTGGGCTCCGCCTTCTTCTCGGCGGGCTTCGGCTCAGCCTTGGGAGCCTTGGCGCTGTTCAGGAACTCGTCCAGGCTCTTGACGCTGTTGTCCTTGCTGAACTTCTCCAGCAGGTAGTTCAGCTCGTTCTCTTCCAGAGTGGAGCTGTTCTTCTTGCCGGTGCTGCCCATGGCGTTCAGCTCGTCGAGGACCTTCTTGGCAGAGATGCTCAGGTCCTTTGCAAAATCGCTCACTTTATATTTTACGGTCATTCGCTCATATCCTCCTCAGTTTGAATCGCTCCGCACGCCGTCAGCCGGTCAAAGCAGAGCTTGGCGAGGTTGCGGTCGGTGACGGCATAAATGGCCACCGGTTTGCGGCTGATGTCAGCCAGCTTATCCTGTGTCAGCGGCATGGGGATGACGTCCACCATATCGCCCACAGCGTAGTTGAGCCGCTGCACGGTCTTGGGGCTGGCGTCGGATGCAGTCATCACGAGCCATGCCTTGCCCTTGACGACGGCGTCTTCCACCGCGTCAAAGCCCATGGTCAGAGCGCCCGCCTTGCGGCAGAGGCTCACGGCCTGGAACAGGGCCTCATTCGGCTCAAGGGCCGGTTTTGCGGGGGCGTTATGCTTCTTTGCCATCGCGGTCGGCCTCCTTTTCTGCTTCCACACTGGCCAGCTGCTGGGCCAGTGCATCGTATACCTCGGCGGGGACCGGCTGCTCAAAGCAGCGCTCCAGCGCCTTCTTCTTTTTTGCCTTTGCAAGGCAGGCGGCATCCGGGCAGAGGTAAGCACCGCGGCCGGGCTTCTTGCCCACGGGGTCGATGCTGATCTCTCCGCTGGGTGCGCGCACCACACGCACCAGTTCCTTCTTGGGGCGGCTGGTCAGGCAGCCGATGCACTGGCGGGCAGGGATCTTCTTTTGTGCCATCCGGTTTTCCCTCCTTCGGCAGGTGTTCCGCGCTTATTCTGCGGCGGTGTCTTCGGTCTTCTCAGCCTCGGCAGCCTTCGGCTCTTCCTCGCCGTAGTAGCCGCTCTCGGGGCGGATGTCGATATTGTAGCCGGTCAGGCGGGCGCACAGACGGGCGTTCTGGCCCTTGTTGCCGATGGCAAGGCTCAGCTGCTGGTCCGGCACGGTCACGCGGCAGGAGCGGGTCTCGCCGGGCAGCAGCTCGACCTTGACCACCTTTGCGGGGCTGAGAGCTGCGGAGATGAACTCGGAGATGTCCTCACTCCACTTCACGATGTCGATCTTCTCGCCGCCCAGCTTCTCGACGACAGCGGCCACACGGTCGCCGTGGGGGCCGATGCAGGCAGAGACGGGGTTGACGTTGGCGTCCTTGGACCAGACAGCCATCTTGGTGCGGGCGCCGGCCTCGCGGCTGATGGCCTTGACCTCGACGGTGCCGTCGTAAATTTCAGGCACTTCCAGCTCGAACAGGCGCTTGACGAGGCCGGGGTGGGTGCGGCTGATCATGACGCGGGGGCCGCGCTCGCTTGCCACGACATCCACGATGTAGACCTGCAGCATCTGGCCTTCGGTGTAGACCTCGCCGGGGACCTGCTCGTTGCGGGGCAGGATAGCCTCGCCGCCCTTGCCCAGGTCGAGGGCAACGATGCCCTTCTCGGGGTCAACGCGGGTGACGGTAGCCTGCACGATGTCGTGGGCGCGGGACTGGATCTCGCTCAGCTGCTGGCTGCGCTCAGCCTCACGGATGCCCTGACGGATGACGTGCTTTGCGGTCTGGGCTGCGATGCGGCCAAAGTCCTTGGTCTTGAGGGGGGTCACGACGCGGTCGCCCACCTGATAGCTCTTGCGGATGTGCTGAGCCTCGGTGATGCCGATCTCGCTGTGCTCGTCGTACCAGTCCTCATCGGCCACGACGTCCTGGATGAGGGCGACGTTGAACTTGCCGGTGTTGGGGTCGATCTCGACCATGACGTGGTCGTCCTCGACCTCGTAGTTCTTCTTCACGGCGATGACGATAGCAGCCTTGATCTTTTCGATCAGGTACTCCGCGGTAATGCCGCGCTCGTGCTCCAGCATGGAGAGAGCTTCAAAAAATTCGTTGTTCGCTGCTGCCATTTTTCGGGTTCCTCCTAGATTATAATGGTATCTTTTCTCGATTCATCTTTGGCTCTCCCTCTGGGAGAGCTGGCGCGGAACGCGCCTGAGAGGGCTGTTCTTAATCAAACAGATGTTCGTCATCACAGAGATGGACGCCGGATGCAGCGTTCACCTCAAAGCTCACCGGGCCGTTCTCCGTCTCGACCGTGACGGTGCTGCCCTCGCGGCCTTTCAGGATGCCGGCAAACTCGCGCACGCCGTCGGCGGTGGGGCGGATGAGCTTGACGCCGATTTTCTCGCCCTTGAGTGCCTCGTAGTGCTCCGGGCGGGTCAGCTTGCGGCCAAGGCCGGGGCTGCCCACCTCGAGATAATAGCTCTGGTCGATGGGGTCTGCCTCATCGAGGATGGGGTCCAGCGCGTGGGACACTTCGGCACAGGTGTCGGTGTCCATGGTGCCGTCCTTGTCGATGAGCACACGGAGATACCAGTCCGGCCCTTCCTTCTCAAAGACCACATCCCACAGGCGCAGGCCCATGCCCTCCACGACGGGGCGGACAAGCGCTTCGACTCTCTGGGCGGTGTTGCCGCCAGACTGCTTCGCCATAAAAAACCTCCAAACAAACAAGAAAAGCGGACCTTGCGGCCCACTTTCCAATAAAACTATAGCGTACTATTAGAATATAGCATACTCTTGCGGATTATGCAAGCTTTTTCGTGAAAAATCCTCTTCTCACAGCACCCACACACCATCACGGAACAGGTCAACCGTATGTCCATCGCGGCACTTGCCGGTAATATGGCTGTCCTCGGCACCCACCATGACGTCCTCGTGGATGGCGGACTGGTTCATGCCCCGGGCCAGCAGCTCGTCCTTGCTCAGGCGGGTGCCGTTCTCGGTGGTGCCGGGATAGCTGGCGCCAAAGGCGATGTGACAGGCGGCGTTCTCATCGAAGAGGGTGCTGTAGAACAGCGCGCCGCTGCGGTTGATGGGGCTGGACGCCGGCACCAGCGCCACTTCGCCGATGCTCCGTGCGCCCTCGTCGGTGTCCAGCAGCCGGCCCAGAAGCTCCGCGCCCTCGTCTGCACCGTGCTCCACGACGCGGCCATCCTTGAAGGTGACATGGAAGCCCTTGATGAGCTGGCCGTTGAAGACGTAGGGCTTGGTGCCGTAGACGATGCCGTTCACCTTGTCCTTGTGGGGTGCGGTGAAGACCTCTTCGGTGGGGATGTTGGGCAGGAAGACCACGCCCTTTTCACTGACGCTGGCGGCACTCTCCCAGGTGGCCTTGTCGGCGATGCCGACGGTCAGATCCGTGCCGTTGCTGCTCTCGAAATGGACGCTCTCGAGGTCGAGGGCGTTCATCTTGTCCTTCAGGCCGGTCAGACGGTCGAGGTGGGCCTTCCACTCGTTGACGGGGTCGCCGCCCGTCACGCGGCAGACATCGAAAATGAGCCGCCAGAGCTTCTCGATGGCCGCAGCCTCGTCCAGCTCCGGGAACATCTTTTTTGCCCACGGGGCGCTGGGCATGGCGGCGATGGACCACTGGACGCGGTCGTTCATGGTGTACTCGCGCCACGGAGCCATGAACTTGCGCTGACCGGCGTTCACCCGGCTGATTTTCGCGCCGTCCAGACCGGCGTAGACTTCCGGGTCATCGGCGAGGATATGCAGCACGCAGACCCCGCCCTCACTCTCGGCGTAGTCGAGATAGCGGCGCAGCTGCCAGGACTTGAAATCGCTCAGGGCTTCCTCGCTACCCAGTTCCATCCGGCTGCGGGAAACGTCGTTGTCGCTCCAATTCACCAGCACGTCACGGGCGCCGGCCTCGTAGGCACTGCGCACGCACAGACGGGCCAGCGGTGCGGCCTCGAGGCAGCAGTTGATGACAAGGGTCTGGCCCGGCTGGGGATTGACACCCACCCGGACGATGAAATCGGCATATTTTTTCAGAAGAATAGTAAAGTTTTCCACGGAATATCCTTTCTGCCGTGCAAACCACGGCGGTGCATTTTCTATCTGACAGTATAACCGTTCCCGGGCGAATTGTCCACCCGATAAAAACAAAACAGACGTTTCTACCGGTTGAAAAAACGGGAAACGTCTGTTATACTTGTATTTGAGAGTGCTGTCTACATACGGCAGGCGGTCTACACCTTTCCGGCACTGCGTCGGGAAGGCGAACATTTTTGTTATGCCCCCGACGCTCCACAGCGAAAGGGGTGATGCTTCATGACGCTTTTGGAAACTTTAGCTCTTCTCACGTTGCTTGCAACTGTGGGTTTTGGGATGTTTGATATTGCGTGGAAGATTTTCAACAACAAAAAATGACCGCCCAGTTTAGCCCACTCGTGCGGTCATTCTTTGTTGTAATTGACTTGCCGGAAAGGTGCTGACCGTTTGCCAGACAGCACTTTCTTTATTTGTATTATACCACAGCCCCGCCGAAAATGCAACGGCGGGGCTGTTTTTCTCACTCACAAAAGTGAGTTTTTATCAGAACTCGATCTTGCTCTCGATGTAGCTCTTCAGCTCGGAGATAGGCATACGAACCTGCTCCATGGTGTCGCGGTCGCGGACGGTGACGCAGTTGTCGGCCACGATGCCCTTGGCCTCGTCGCCCACGGTGTCGAAGTCCACGGTGATGCAGTACGGAGTACCGATCTCGTCCTCACGGCGGTAGCGCTTGCCGATAGAACCGGTATCGTCGTAGTCCACCATGAAGTACTTGCTCAGCTCATTGCGGATCTCCATTGCCTTGTCACCCAGCTTCTTGCTCAGGGGCAGGACAGCGCACTTATAGGGAGCCAGAGCCGGGTGCAGATGCAGGACGGTGCGGATGTCCTCCTTGCCCTTGCTGTCGGTCAGGTGCTCCTCATCATAAGCCTCGCACAGGAAGGCCAGAGCCACACGGTCACAGCCCAGAGACGGCTCGATGACATAGGGGATGTAGTGCTCGTTGGTCTCGCTGTCGAAGTACTCGAGGCTCTTGCCGGAGGCTTCCTGATGACGGCTCAGGTCGTAGTTGGTGCGGTCTGCAATGCCCCACAGCTCGCCCCAGTCGGTGAACGGGAAGGCATACTCGATGTCGGTGGTAGCACGGCTGTAGAAGGCCAGCTCTGCAGGCTCGTGGTCACGCAGGCGCAGGTGCTCCTTCTTGATGCCGAGGCTCAGCAGCCAGTTCTCGCAATAGTCCTTCCAGTAGGAGAACCACTCGAGGTCGGTGCCGGGCTTGCAGAAGAACTCGCACTCCATCTGCTCGAACTCACGGGTACGGAAGGTGAAGTTGCCCGGGGTGATCTCGTTTCGGAATGCCTTGCCCACCTGGCAGACGCCGAAGGGCAGCTTGCGGCGGGTGGTGCGCTGGATGTTGGCAAAGTTGACGAAGATGCCCTGTGCCGTCTCGGGACGGAGGTAGCAGGTGGAAGAGCTGTCCTCGGTGACGCCGATGGCGGTCTTGAACATCAGATTGAACTTACGGATGGGGGTGAAGTCGTGCTTGCCGCAGACGGGGCAGACAATATCCTCGTGTTCAGCGATGAAAGCGTCCATCTCGTCAAAGCTCATGGCATCGACGTTGACCTCGGGGTGCTCGTCGCCAATAAGCTTGTCAGCACGGTGGCGGGCCTTGCAGGCACGGCAGTCCAGCAGCGGGTCCGAGAAACCGGCAACGTGGCCGGTGGTGATCCAGGTCTGAGGATTCATGATGATGGCGGCATCGAGGCCCACATTGTAGGGGCTCTCCTGCACGAACTTTTTCAGCCATGCTTTCTTGACGTTGTTCTTGAACTCGACACCCAGAGGGCCGTAGTCCCAGCTATTGGCCAGACCGCCGTAGATCTCGGAACCGGGGAACACATAACCACGGTTCTTGCAGAGATTGACGATCATATCAAGGGTCTTTTCGCTCTGTTCCATTGTAAGTACATCCTTTCCGTCCGCGGCTGGTTTGCCGTGTCGTGTTGTGTATTTGTCCCGGTTGCTTTCCCCGCAGCCGGGCGTGCTTTTCCTGTTAAAAGCACAGTATCTTTACTTTATCATGTTTTGCGGGGATTGTAAAGCCTTGCCCCGCATCCGGAACAACACAATCGGATTTATCATATAGAAAAATGGTAAAAAATAAAGCGTCTGACGAAATTTTCCGCAGACGACAAAAGCCCCCGCTTCTGCGAGGGCTTTGAGGTTCACTTATGATATTTCATTCCGGCATTGATGGTGCAGGCACGGTAGATTTGTTCGGTGAGAACAAGGCGGGCCAGCTGGTGGGGCATCGTGATGCGGCCCATGCTGAACTTGAGCGCCGCCGCGCGCTTGACCTCATCCGAGAGGCCGTGGGACGAGCCGATGACGAAGGCCACATCTCCCGCACCGCTGTTTGCGCGGTCGGCAAGGAACTGGGCCAGCTCATCGGAGGAGATCTGTTTTCCTTCGATGCACATGGCGACGATTGCCGCGCCCTTGCGGACGCTGCCGAGGATGGCTTTTCCCTCTTTATCCAGCGCCTTTTTCACCACAGCGTCGGAGGCGTTTTTCTCTTCGATTTTTTCTTCCGGAAGCTCGATGATGCGGAAGGACGCAAACGCCGCCAGACGCTTCTGGTATTCGGCCACGCCCTCGGCGAAGTATTTCGCGTTGAGCTTGCCGACGCAAATCAGGTCGATATTCTGCATGGTTATCCTTCCTCTTTTGTGTAGGTTCTCGCGCTGGCAGCGCGGGGCAGTTTTTTCTTTTGTTCAAGCGGCTTGCGCTCCGCGCGGGCCAGAGATAGGGAGGGGTGTTTCGAATCCCCCCTCCCTACCTCTGGACTCCACTCTCC
>NZ_JBBNIH010000069.1:0-21789 GCF_040094125.1 Faecalibacterium longum | reverse complement strand
AGCGCTCTCCACAAAAATTTTTGTGGAGAGCGCTCTTTTGTTTCATCAGCAAGCCCTCAGAACTTGAACCCCCACTTGTGGAAGTACCGCAGCAGGCTCCCGGTCTGCCACAAAAAGGGCTTGAGGCTGCGGTGGGCTGCACGATGCCATGCATGGATGGCGGTGTACTGCGGCACGAGGTAGGCTTTGCCGGTGGTGCGCATCTTCTGGGTCAGGTCGGCATCCTCCACATACATGAAGTAGTGCTCATCGAAGCCGCCTACGGCCTTGAACTCCGCCGTCCGCACGGCGGAAAAGCTGCCGGTGCAGAACTCGATCTCAACAGGAGCGGACAGATCCTCCCCCTCCATCAAATACGCACGGTTATATTTCTCCCAGAATTTCAAAAACGGCAGCTGGCGGTAGACCATGGGCCGCAGCGCACAGCGCCGCAGCGGCAGGCTCTGGGAACGGCCATCCGGAAAGCGCAGCCCCGGCCGGGCCATCACAGCATCCGGGTGGGCAGCCATCCAGTCGGCCAGGTCGCTGAGGGTATCAGCAGTGAGCTGGATGTCCGGGTTCAGGATGAAGTGATAGTCGCTCGTCAGCTCCGGCAGGACGGTGTTGTGTCCGGTGCCGAAACCGCCGTTCTCCTTGCGGCAGCGCACCTCGACCTTCTGGCCGGGCTGAGTGCTCAAAGCGCCGCCCTTCACGGCGGCTTCCAGACGTGCGCCGCTGCCGTCGGGGCTGGCGTTGTCCACCAGATAGAGGGTCAGCGGGTGGCGGCGGGTGTATTGCAGCACCGTCTGCGCCGCCTTGAGGGCTTCGTCGCAGCCGTTATAGACAACGATACAGGCAGAGAGTTCCAAGTTCGTTCTCCTTATCATTCCAGCGGTAATATCTTCAGGCTGAAATCTTCGCGCTGGATGTCGAAGTTGGGATTGGTGCAGGGGTCGCCTGCAGCCAGCAGGTCGCCCCAGCGGGCCTGAAAACGCAGCACCTCGCCCTGAAAACGCTTCTGCTTTTCGGGGTTATCCTCCATGCCGCGGCTCTTGCTCTCGTAGTGGTAGAGCTGGGCAAACGGAGTGAAGATGTTGGTGTAGCCTGCCTGACGGACGCGGACGCAGAAGTCCACATCGTTGAAGGCCACGGCATAGCTCTCGTCCAGACCGCCCACTTCGTCGTAGATCTCCTTGCGGATGAGCAGGCAGGCGGCGGTGTCAGCGTAGACGTCCTGCACATAGTTCAGGCGGCCCATATAGCCGTCGGAGCTGGCGGGATAGTACTTGTGCAGATGGCCCGCCACGCCGCCGATGCCGAAGCCGACACCGGCGTGCTGGATGGTATCGTCCGGGTAGAGCAGCTTTGCGCCCACGCAGCCCACCCGCTTCTGCTGGGCATACATGACCATCTCTTCCAGCCAGGCGGCGGTGATGACCTCGGTGTCGTTGTTGAGCAGAAGCAGATACTCACCGGTGGCGAACTTCTCGCCGAAGTTGTTCAGGGCGCTGTAGTTGAAGCCCTTGCCCTCCCAGGTGACGACCTTGAGGTTATCGGGGTGCTCTTTCTGCATCCGCTTATAGGTGCGGAAGGTTTCAGGGGCCTTGCTGTTGTTCTCGATGAGGATGATCTCAAAATCCGGGTAGGTGGTGCGGGCGTAGATGGACTCCACGCAGGTCTCCAAGTCGCGGATGTGGTCGCAGGTGGGGATGAGGATGCTCACCCGGCCCGGATGGTCGATCGTATAATCGGTCTTGTAGTAGCCCGGCGTACCCGGGATGAGGGACACATCGTCCACGGCCACGCCGCAGCGGGCGTAATGAGCCTTGAGGGCGGCAATGCCCGCGTCGATGCAGTAGGTCTTGGCGGAGATGTCGCTGGCCGTGCTGCCGGGGCTGGAACGCCAGTAATAGAGGGCGTGGGGGATGTGGACGATCTTCCGGGCCGTCTCGGTCAGGCGGAGGAAGAGCTCATAATCCTGACTGCCGTTGTACTCCATCCGCTCCGGGCCGCCTGCGGCATCCATCAGCCGGCGGCTGAACAGGGTCAGGTGGCAGATATAGTTGTTGGAGCGGAGGTTGTCCAGCATGAAATCCGGCTTGAAGTGGTAGAGCACCACATTCTCCACCTTGCCCTCAAAGGTCGCCTCATCGGTATAGACAAAGTCGGCTCCCTGCTCGGCGATGGCCTTGGCCGCGTACCAGAGGGCGCAGGGATGGAGGATGTCGTCGTGGTCCAGCAGGGCGATGAAGTCGCCGGTGGCCATCTCGATGCCCTTGTTGGTGTTGCCAGGGATGAGCTCATTCTTCTCCAGCTTCCTGTAGCGGATACGAGGGTCCACAGCGGCGCGCTGCTGCACCATCTCGCCCACATCCGGGGCAGTGCCGGCATCCACACAGCAGAGCTCCCAGTTACGGTAGGTCTGGTTCACAACGGAATCCAGCAGCTCTTCGAGGAAGTCCAGCGGGGTGTTGTAGAGCGGCACCACGATGCTGATCTTGGGGCCTGCAGGCTGGTCGCCTGCCTGCCGCACCAGCAGTTCCACCGGTGCGAACCGGTCGGCGCGCATGACTTTGCCCGGGAAGAGGGCGGCGTACTCGCGGCGGGCGCGAGCCAGTTCCCGCACGCCCTCGATGCCGCCGCTGCGCAGTTCCCGCAGGAACACGAAGAAGGGCAGAGTGTGCCAGAGCTGGCGGCTCTTGCTGACGACATAGCGCATGGGCCAGGTCATCTTCCAGAACTTCGAGCCGGTCACCTCGCCGAGCGTCTTTTCCAGCTGCTGCTCATGGCTGCGGCTGAGCGAAAGGTCGCTGCGCAGCCGGGCGATGAGCTCGGCTTCCTCGCCGCAGGTGCGCTCGGCGCGCACCATCCGGTCACGCAGGATGTCCATTTCCATCTCGTAGCCCCGCACCATCTTCAGCTGGGTGGGCTGGCTGGTGCAGAACAGCGCCGACGGCTGAGCGCGGCCCTTGCTGCGCCAGCCAAAATCGCGGAAGTATCCCCGCTGAGCCAGCTGCTCGGCCCAGCCCGCCATAACGGTGCTCTCATCGCTCACCAGCAGCACCCGGGCGGGCAGCGTCTCGGGCAGCGTTTCCCACGCGGGGTCTGCCACCACCAGAAGCTCTGCCTCAGAGCTCTCTGTCCACTCTTCTGCCTCCACACCTGCACGGTGCAGGGCTTTCGTCAGCAGGGGCATCTGCTCTCCCAGCAGGGCCGCCGAGGCGGGGTTTGCCTCCTCCGCGATGCGCTGCGCCAGTGCGCGGCAGCGCTCCCGCTCCCGCTTTTCTTTCTTTTCCTTCTCCAACTGCATTCCGTTCTCTCCACCTGTTGTTCTTTATCGTATCGCTCCCGCTCTGGAGCGTGAAACGCGAAATAGTCTGTCTCTTGTGTACAAGCGTGTACAGTATACCAAATCACGTCTCATTTGAGAAGTATTTTGCGCAATTCCTTTTGATTTTTTACATGCCCAGCAGGCGGCGCAGCCAGCCGAACAGACCGCCGCCGGAGCTCGTGCCGCTGCCCACCGTCCGGATGGAAACGCCGGAGTAGTAGTGCTTCAGGATGTCGCGGTAGCCCATCCCCTCCTCGGCGGCGTAGCCCACGGCGCCGCACTGGCTCATGCCCACGCCGTGGCCAAAACCGTAGTAGTACATACAGGGTACACCCGTTGCATCCGTGCTGAAATCGAAGCAGTAGCGGGAGGACACGAACTGGCCGATATAGCGGTAGCTGCGGCCATTGGACACCAGCGTGTTGTACTGGACGAAGCCGCCGAGGTCTTTGTGGGTGGTGTCGGCGCTCTGGTAGGGCTCACCGGTGCGGCTGTCGTTGTACTCGACATAGTCATAATCCTTGCCGATGATGCGGCGCATCTTCTCGTGGTACTGGCGCTCATAGGGGCTTTCCACGCTCTTGAGATACGGCACGTCCGAGCCCCAGGCGTCGAGGCTGGAACAGGTGCCGTAGACGCCGGTCTGGGTGTTGTAGCCTGCGCTGGCCGACCAGACGGCGTCGATGACGCTGCCGTTGTAGGTCAGCACCTCATCCTTCACCGACTCCACCGCCTTGCGGATAGCCGACCGGGCCGAGGACGGGATGTCCTCCACGGGGGTGTAGATGAGAGCGTTGGCCGAGGAGCCGTACTGCTTATGGTACTCGAGGTAGGAGTGGATAGCCACGGCCTGGGCCTTCCACGCCTCCTGCGCGGCGCTGGCGCTGACATAGCTGCCGATGGAGCCAAGCTCGGTGTAGGTGATGCCCACCAGGCAGTCCACGAGGTCCAGCGACACGTTCCGGCGCAGGCCCTTGCCCTTGATGTTCAGATAGGGCAGTGTAATTTTATCTTTGGAGCCGAAGAGCCAGCTCAGACAATTTTCCTCTTCCTCAGGGATAAGGGTGGTGTTTGCACCGCCAATGGTGGTGGCACCGGGTGCGGCATCCTCGGCGAACGCCGCCGGGACAGCCACACACAGCATCACAGCTGCCAGCACCAGCGCCGCCAGACGGCGCGCGAAACTCAGACTCTGCTTCACGGTCATTTCCTCCTGTGGTTTCTGGATCTTTTCATAGTTGTTATCAGTGTAACACACTGCGCCCCCGACGGCAAGGACGGAAGTTGTGCAAAAATGTGAAAAGACGCCTTTGCAAGCTGCCGGAATTATGATACAGTATAGCATGAGATGATATGCCCCCTTTGGCGGGCATGACAAGGAGGGCCGGAATGGACAGCAGAGAGTTATATCCCAGCGACGAGCAGCGGCGCCGCATCATGGACTTTATCATGGCGGCGGGCGAGACGCTGCTGGAAAACGGAGCAGAGGTCTTCCGGGTGGAGCAGACGATGGAGATCATGGCCCGCAGCTTCCATCTGCGGGAGTTCCATGTCTACGTGCTGACCAACGGCATCTTCGCCAGCGCCGGCACGGCAGAGATCGCCGAAGTGCGGAACGTGCCGGTGCGGACGACTCACTTAGGCCGGGTGGTCGCGGTGAACGCCCTTTCCCGCGAGATAGCAGCCGGGGGCGTCACACTGGACGAGGCTGAACACCGCCTGGCCGAGGCCCGGCGCATCCCCTTCCCCAAGGGGAAGACCCAGCTCCTCGCCGGGATGAGCGGCACAGCCTGTTTTGCGCTCATCTTCGGCGGCACGATACGCTCGGCGCTGGCGGCAGCGGCGGCGGGTTTCATCGTCAGCGGCTATCTGCTGCTGTGCGAAAAGAAGAATCTTTCCAACGGCTTCCGCAAGATCTCGGCGGCAGCGCTCATTACATTAGTCTGCATTCTGGGGTGCCATCTGCTGGACACTGAGGCCAGCCACGCCATCATTGGCACCCTGATGATATTGACCCCCGGCATCGCCTTCACCATGGGCATCCGGGATTTCGTGCAGGGCGACTACCTCTCCGGCACCATCCGGATGATAGACGCCCTGCTCATCGCGGCCAGCATCGCCATCGGCACCGGCCTTGTTCTGAGCCTTACTTCTCTGCTGACGGGGGTGACGGTGGTATGATGACCTTGACAAGCACACAGATCGGCCAGCTGGTGGCACAGTTCTTTCTGGCCGGGGCGGGAACACTGAGTTTCGCCGTCCTCTTCGCCTGCCCTAAGCGCACGCTCCCCTGCTGTGCGCTGGTGGGCGCGGTGGGCTGGTTCGTCTACGAGCTAGCTGTCTTATACGGGGCCGACGCGGCGGCAGCCTCCCTCATCGCGGTCATCCCACTGTCGCTGGCGGCGCGTATCTGCGCCGTGCTGCTCAAGACGCCGGTGACGGTCTTTTTGCTGACCGGCATCTTCCCGCTGGTCCCCGGCGCGGGCATCTACTACACCGCCTACTATTTCATCCAGGGCGAGAATGCCCTTTCGCTGGCCAACGGCATCTCCACCTTCAAGGTGGCCGTGACGCTGGCTGTGGGCATCGCGCTGGTGCTGGGTCTGCCCATGCCCAGCGGCCACGCCTGGAAGCGGAAATAGATTCCTGCCTTCCTTGTGCGGCTCTTTTGCCGGTGCTATAATCAAATCATACTTAATATAAAGGAGTGTCTGCCGATGTCTATTATGGAAACGCTCAACACCCGCCGCACCTACCGCCGCTTCGCCCAGAAGCCGGTGTCACAGGATGTGGTGGACGATATGGTGGAGGCCCTGCGCCTGTCGTCCTGCGGCGCGAACCGTCAGGCCGTGAAGCTGGTGGTTGTGCAGAGCCCTGAGATGGTGAAAAAGGTCCATCCGCTGGTCAAGTGGGCCGCCTATCTGCCGCCGGAGCAGGGTACTCCCAAAGCCGACGAGCAGCCTGTGATGTATCTGGCCGTCGTGCAGGACAGCTCCATCCCCGGCGACCTGAACACCGACACCGGCATCGCGCTGGCGAACATCACCCTCGCCGCATGGGCCAAGGGCGTGGGCAGCTGCATCATGGGCGCCATCAACAAGCCTGCCCTGAGCGAGCTGCTGGGCATCGCCGCGCCGGACAAGCTGGCGTTCATGGTAGCTCTTGGCTACCCCACTCACGCCGCCAGGATCGTACCGATGACGGAGAAGACCGGCATCAAGTATTACCTCGATGAGAACGGTGACTACTGCGTGCCGAAGCGGAGCGTGGAAGAGCTGGCGCGGACGGTTTAACCTCTCCGTCAGCTCTGGCGAGCTGCCACCTCCCCTATCGAGGGGAGGCTCTGGCGAACCGGGCCTCGCTGCAGCTTCTGGATGAGCGCATTTTGTCAAGCTGCCGTGAATCCAGGCAGCAGGGTACTACGGCTCCCGATAAATCAAGCCTTGCTCGTCCAGCGTAAGCCTGACCGACATGCCAAGGGCTCCCCTGATAGGGGAGCTGTCTGCGAAGCAGACTGAGAGGTTCTGCATATATACATCGCTCTCAAGCTTTATTCTGCATAATTGTTTGCAATTCGGTTTCAATTTGATGGAATTTTTGCACAACACTTGACTTTTCAAATTGTACAACCTATACTAAACACGCTCTCTGATTTTTCGATGAATCGCATCGCAGCAGAGAGATGCAAACGATATGCACATAAAGAGGAGTGTTTGAATATGAAAAAGATCTCTCGCCGCAGCTTCCTGGCTGCCGCCGCTGTTTCCGCTGCTGCTCTGGCTCTGACCGCCTGCGGCGGCTCTGCCTCCACTGCTTCTTCCGCTGCTGCAAGCTCTGTTGCTGCTTCTTCTGAGGCTGCTTCCACCAGCACTGCTGCTGAGCTGACCACCGTTGAGGCTGGCAAGCTGACTATGGCTACCAACGCCACCTTCCCTCCCTACGAGATGACCACCGACGCCGGCACCATTGAGGGCATCGATGTGGACACCGCACAGGCCATTGCCGAGAAGCTGGGCCTGGAGCTGCAGATCGACGACATGGATTTTGACGCCGCTCTGCTCAGCGTGCAGCAGGGCAAGGCCGACATCGCCATGGCAGGCATCACTGTCACCGACGAGCGGATGGCTGTGATGTCCTTCTCCGACAGCTACGCCACCGGCATCCAGTCCGTCATCGTGCCCGAGGGCTCTGACATTGCCTCTGTGGACGATCTGGCCGGCAAGAAGATCGGCACCCAGCGCGGCACCACCGGCTACCTGTACTGCTCCGACGACTTTGGCGAGGACGCCGTGGTGGCCTACGACAACGGCCTGACCGCTGTACAGGCCCTGAACAACGGCCAGGTGGACGCTGTGGTCATCGACAACGAGCCCGCCAAGGCCTATGTGGAGTCCAACCCCGGCCTGAAGATCCTGGACACCAGCTACGCCGAGGAGGACTACGCCATTGGCATGAACAAGAGCAACACCGCTCTGCTGGAGGCTGTGAACGCCGCTCTGGAGGAGCTGAAGGCCGACGGCACCCTGCAGGCCATCGTGGACAAGTACATCAAGGCTGAGTAAACAGACCCCTCAAGGGGAGGCGGCCCACCGGGCACCTCCCCTTTTTTAAGGGATATAGGTTACAAAATTCTGACAAGATCACAACAGACGAAAAGAAAGTGAGGATGCGAATGGCCGCACAATACGAACTGTTGAGCCAGCTGCTGAAAAGCGGCGGCCGGCTGGACATGGGGCAGGAGCTGTTCTACAAATTTTATCAGGCCTTTGTCCTGAAGGACCGCTGGCTCCAGTACATCGGGGGCGTAGGCACCACCCTGCTGGTCACTGCCATTGCTCTGGCCATGGGCGTCCTGCTGGGCAGCGTGGTGGCGCTGGTGCGTGTGGCCCACGACCAGCAGCGCCCCGGCCGCCGCAACCCGGTGCTGGGGGTCTTTAACGCCGTGTGCCAGGTGTACACCACCGTGATCCGGGGCACCCCCATGATGGTGCAGCTGCTGATCATGAGCATGGTCATCTTCAACAACAGCCGCAACTTTACCATGGTAGGCGCTCTGGCGCTGGGCATCAACTCGGGCGCTTACGTCTCCGAGATCATCCGGGGCGGCCTGATGGCTGTGGACCCGGGCCAGATGGAGGCCGGCCGCAGCCTGGGCCTGAACTACATCACCACCATGGTGGTCATCATCATCCCCCAGGCCATCCGGGCGGTGCTGCCTGCCCTGGGCAACGAGTTCATCATGCTGCTGAAGGATACCTCCCTTATCACCGTCATCGGCGGCAAGGAGCTGCTGTATGCGGCCCAGGGCATCATGAACCGCACCTACGAGGCCATGTTCCCCCTGTTTGGCGTGGCACTGATCTATCTGGTGCTGGTGATGATCTTTACCTGGCTGCTTGCAAAATTTGAGAGGAGGCTGGCACAAAGTGACCGATAAGATCCTGGAAGTCCGGGGCCTGACCAAGACCTACGGCGGCGAAAAGCGTAAGGGCGCAAAGCAGGCTGCCCCCACTCTGGACGTGCTGCGGGGCATCGACATCGACATCTACCGGGGAGACGTAGTCTGCCTTATCGGCCCCTCGGGCTGCGGCAAATCCACCTTCCTGCGCTGCCTGAACCGGCTGGAGATCCCCACCGGCGGCAGCATCAAATTTGAGGGCGTGGAGGTGGACGACGACCACATCGACTCTGTCCGCCAGAAGATGGGCATGGTATTCCAGCACTTCAACCTCTTCCCCCACCTGACCGTCAAGAAAAACCTTGAGCTGGCCCCCAGCCTGCTCAAGCTCAAGGACAAAGAGGCCATCTCCAAGCGCGCCGACGAGCTTCTGGCCCGCGTAGGTCTGGCCGACAAGGCCAACGTCTACCCCAAGAGCCTTTCGGGCGGCCAGCAGCAGCGCATCGCCATCGCACGCGCACTGGCAATGGACCCGGACGTCATCCTCTTCGATGAGCCTACCAGCGCCCTCGACCCCGAGATGGTCGGTGAAGTGCTTGAGCTGATGAAAGAGCTGGCTCACACCGGCATCACCATGCTGGTGGTCACCCATGAGATGGGCTTTGCCCGCGAAGTCTCCAACCGCGTCATCTTCATTGACGAGGGAAGGATCCAGGAGGATGAGCCGCCGCAGGAGCTGTTCACCAACCCCAAGCACCCGCGTCTGAAGGCATTCCTCTCCAAGATGCTGTAAGATATAAAGAAACAATACAAAACCCGGAACTCTTTTCAAGCCGTCCTGGCTCTGAAAGGGTTCCGGGTTTTGTTCATTGTTTTTTTCAGAGAGCTGTTTTGCAGCAGTCTTTCTTCTTATGCTCAGTTGTTGGCTTCCACCTTGCTCAGGAGGATACGGTCATTGTCGAGGACCTTGCCGGCGTTCTCGCGGAACTTCTCGAGCAGGTCGTCTACGGTCATCTTGCTGCGGGCCTCGCCCTTGACATCGAAGACGATGCGGCCTGCGTCCATCATGAGGGTGCGGTTGCCCAGCTCCAATGCCTGATGCATATTGTGGGTGACCATCAGGCAAGTGATCTTCTTTTCGGCCACGATGCTCTTGGTGAGGTCCAGCACCTTTTCGGCGGTGGCAGGGTCGAGAGCGGCGGTGTGCTCGTCCAGAAGCAGGAGCTTCGGGGTGACGAGGGTGGCCATCAGCAGGGTCAGCGCCTGACGCTGACCGCCCGACAGCAGGCCCACCGGCTGCTTCATCCGGTCTTCGAGGCCCATATCCAGCAGGGCCAGCTTCTCACGGAAGATCTCCTTATCCTTGCGGGAGATGCGGGAGAAGATGGCGTTGGGGGCGGTCCCGGCGCGAAGGTAGGCCAGCGCCAGATTCTCCTCGATGGTCATGTTGGGGGCCGTACCCTTGAGCGGGTCCTGGAACAGGTGGCCGATGACCCGGCTGCGCTGATATTCCGGCGCGAAGGTGATGTCCTCGCCGCCCAGCGTGATGCTGCCCTCGTCGGCGATGAAGCCGCCGGTGATGGCGTTGAAGAGGGTGGATTTGCCCGCGCCGTTGGAGCCGACGATGGTGGCGAAGTCTCCCGCTTCCATGGTCAGGCTGACGCCGTTCAGGGCCACTTTCTCGTTGACGGTGCCGGGGTTGAAGGTCTTGTGCAGGTCACGAAGTTCGAGCATCTCCATTTTACACACGCTCCTTCCGTGCCTGACGGGCCGCATTGCGGCGCTTCTCAAAGGCGATCTTCTCCTGGATGGCGGGCATCGAGATGGCCACCGCCACGATGATGGCGCTGACCAGTTTCATGGCAGCAGCCGGGACGTTGAAGCGGAGCGCCACCGCCACGATAAAACGGTAGAGGCAGCTGCCGAACACGACGCCCAGCACACGGCGCACCATCGTCCGCTTGCCCACCAGCGTTTCGCCGATGATGAGGGAAGCCAGTGCGATGGTCACCATGCCGGTGCCTACGTTGATGTCGCAGCTCTTCTGGTACTGAGCCAGCAGGCCGCCGGAAAGGGCCGTCAGTGCGCCCGAGATGCAGAGGCCCACCGTGATGGTGAAGGCGGGGTTGATGCTGGAAGCACGCACCATGGCAGCGTTATCGCCGGTGGCACGAATCGAGAGGCCGAGGCGGGTGCCGAGGAAGCCCACCATGGCGGCACCGGCCAGCGCGATGACTACCGCCGCCAGCACCAGCTTATACCCGCCGCCCGTAAAGCTCAGGGCGCTCTTGGCGATGGAGAAGACGGTATCGGTCTTGACCAGCGACATGGTGGACGAGAAGCCCATCACGGCCAGGTTGATGGTATAGAGGCCGGTGTTGACGATGATGCCGGCCATGATGCTCTCGACGCCGAGGCGGGTCTGCAAAAAGGCTGTTACAAAACCGGAGCACACACCAGCCGCCATCGCCGCCAACAGGGCGAGGAAGGGGTGGCCGGTCAGCGCCACCTGACAGGCGACAGCGCAGCCAAGGGTGAAGCAGCCGTCGGTGGACAGATCCGCGATATTCAGGATGGAATAGCTCAGAAACAGAGCCAGCGCAACGAGGGCGTAGATGCAGCCCAGCTCGAGCGCGGTCTGGATGACGTTGAGCGAAAAGATACTCGCCAGCATGGTGTGCTCCTTTTATTTTAATGTGTAACCTCTCAGTCTCGCTACCGCTCGACAAGGCCGGGTTGCGGCACCCAGCATCCGCTTCGTGTTTTACACTTGCGTCTTGCTGGCCGCGGCCCCAACAACGACTCCCTGTTTCCACCACTGGCGGCAGTCGTCGTTGTTGCCCCTACCGAGGGGAGCCTCTGGCGAAGAGAGAAAGCTTTCCGAAATGCCAAAGCCTCCCCTCGATAGGGGAGGTGGCATTGCGAAGCAATGACGGAGAGGTTTAACCAAAGTTCTCGGCCGTGGTCACTTCCACGACCTCGGTGCAGTAGGGTGCAAAGGCCTTCTTCACGGTGTCGAGGTCGAGGCCCAGAGCCTCGCAGGTCTCGGTGTTGATGGTGGCAATGCCGTTGTCGAAGGTCTGGAAAGGCAGGTCTGCAGGGGTCTTGCCGTCGCAGAGCAGTTCCGCCACCATATCGGCGGTAGCCTCGCCCAGCTGGACGTAATCGACGCCGTAGCCCACGAAGGCACCGTTCAGGGCGAAGCTGTCAGCGCCGGTGTAGTGCTGGACGCCTGCCTCGGTGAAGGTCTCGTAGATGGAAAGCTCGGCGGTCATGACGGTGTTATCGGTGGGGGTGAAGACAGCCTTGACACCGGCGGCGATGAGGGCCTCAGCGGCCATCTGAACTTCGGCGGTGGTGGTGCCGTTCTTCTCGATGTACTTGATGCCCTTGCTGTCGCAGAAAGCCTTGGCGTCTGCAATGGCCTGTGTAGAAGCATCCTGGCTCAGATCATACAGCAGGCCGATGGTGTCGATGTCGGGGTTGACGGCCAGGATGAGGTTCATGATGGCGTCGGTGTTCAGGGCGTCGGAAGTGCCGGTGATGTTCGGCTCGGTATCAAAGCCTGCGGCGGCGGGGTCAGTGACGGCGGAGTAGACGACGGGGATGTCGGTGTCCTCCACAGCGGCCAGCATAGTAGCGGCGGTGGGGGTAGCCACAGCCACGATGACGTCTACGCCGTCGGCCACGAGGTCGGCGCCGATCTGGTTCAGGTTGGTCTGGTCGGCCTGTGCGTTGGCGTAGTAGTCGGCGTAGTCGAAGGTAACGCCCTTCTCCTTACCCACCTCGTCCAGACGCTCTTCCACCGACGCAACGATCTGGTTCAGAGAAGCGTGGTCAACATAGTTGACAATGCCCACCTTGAAGGTCTGGCCTGCCTCGCTGGCGGCGGCAGAAGATGCTGCTGCACTGGAAGCGGTGCTGGATGCAGTGCTCGAAGCGGACGAACCGCAGCCGGTCAGACCCAGCGCGGAAACAGTGGCGGCGGCCATAGCGGCTTTCAGAAAGCTGCGGCGGGAGATCATATTCATGGTTTTCATAGCGGTTGCTCCTTCCCTGGAGCGGGCGGCATATAAAATAAAAACCCGCTCCACTTGCGGGACGGGCTTTTGTTCTCATATAACAAAACGACCCTGTCCCTGTGTGTTCATCCACAAGGACAGAGTCGAAAAATTCGAATCTGCGGTGCCACCTTGCTTGCCTTGCTCGCTTTCCTCTTGAAAGCCGCAAAGCCCCTCACGGAGAGCCAACACTCCCCTGCCCTGTAACGGAGGCTTCCGTCCCAAGCTACTGGAGGCTCTGCCTCGTTTGCCCGGCCCTCGGCGGCCCACGAATCTCTGCCCCGCTCTCGCCCGTTTTCACTGTCCGGGCTCACTGAAGATGCGCTTTGCAGGTTCTCTTCCGCCTCATCGGTTTGATTGCATTATACACTTTATCCGTGTAAAGTCAAGAGGGAATTTCAAAATTTTCCGTCAGATTTTTCACGTTTCATCACTCGAGGTTGAGTTTGTTTCGCATCAGCCAGACCGTCAGCCCGAACCAGAAGACACCGAATGCTACCGCGATGCCCAGTGTGACCATCGCGCTTCCCATGTAGCCCAGAGCCGAGACGGTGGTCTCGATGCTGCCCACATCGCCTACGGCGCTATAGATGGCCGTCTCGTAGACGCCGGTGCCGATCTGGAGCAGCTTTTCGAGCCAGCCCTGTACATACTGCATGACAAAGAAGCTCAGGATGCCCGCCAGCGCGGGGTGGTTCTTGAACTGATGTCCCACCATGCAGGCTGCATAGATGCAGGCGATGACGCTGACCATCCGCACGAAGCCGACGACGCCGCTGAAAGCCAGCGCTCCCCAGAACTCCATGTTATAGCGGGCAAATGCCTCCCGGATGATCGACCACATCAGCGGCAACTGCCCAAGCAGGTCCATATCCGCCATCATCAGGACAGCCAGAATGCCGAAGGAAAGGCAGGCTGCGAGGATGCTACACAGGCTCCACACGGTGCTGGAGATGAGCTTCGAGGTCACAAGCTGTGTTTCCGTCACCGGCAGGGTGTGCATCAGATAGCCCTCCCGGCCCAGCAGGTTGCGGTAGAACCGCTGCACGATGGTCATGATGGTGACGACCACGGTGCCGATGATGACGGCGGTGTAGACAAGGCTCAGCAGGCCCACGAGAGTCGAATAGGCGTCACTATTGGTGCTGTTCCATCTCCAGACGGACCCGCCAAAGAGCACCGACGCTGCCAGCAGGGCCAGATACATTCCGCCGTAGGTGCGGGCGGTGGCCTTGAACTCATATTTCAGTAACTTTTTCAGCATTTGAATACCTCCCGGAAATATGCATCCACACTCATGCCCTCGGTCTCGCGGAGCTCATCCACCGAGCGGTGAGCGAAAATTCTGCCGTTCTTCAGGAACACAGCCTCATCCAGCACCGGCTCCACATCCTCGATGAGGTGGGTGGAGATGATGACCGAGGCGTCCCGGCTGTAGTTGGTGAGGATGGTGTTCAGGATGTAGTCCCGCGCCGCCGGGTCCACGCCGCCGATGGGTTCATCCAGCAGGTAGAGCCGGGCATTCCGGCTCATGGCAAGGATGAGCTGGACTTTCTCCTTGTTGCCCTTGGAAAGGCTCTTGAGGGGTGCTTTGGGCGAAAGCTCCAGCTTTTCCAGCATCTCATTCGCCTTGGCGGGGTCGAAGTCGGCGTAGAAATCCCGGAACATCTCCACCAGCTGCTCCACCCGCATCCAGTCGGGCAGCCATGCGGCGTCCGGCAGATAAGAGACGATGGCTTTCGTGTCCGGGCCGGGGTCCATGCCCGCGATTCGGATGCTGCCCGCCGTGGGCTGCAAGAGGCCGTTCGCCAGTTTGATGAGGGTGGTCTTGCCGCTGCCGTTGGGGCCAAGCAGGCCCACGATGCGGCCAAAGCCGATGTGCAGCTCGATGTTATCGAGGGCGTTTGTCCCCTTCTGGTAGGATTTCGTCAGGCCCTCACAAGTTAAAAGTTCCTTCATTTCAATCACTCTCCTTTTTTTCCCAGCCCGTCATAAGTTTTGCGGCCTCTGCCGGGCCGTAGCCGATGCCGCGCATTTTCTCGAGATATTCGGCGGTCATGGCGCGGGCCGTCTCGTCCCGCAGCTGTTCCAAAAGGGCTGTATCTTCGGTGACGAAGCGGCCCGTGGTCCGCTCGGTGTAGACGAGCCCTTCCGCTTCCAGCTGGGCCAGCGCCCGCTGCATGGTGTTGGGGTTGACGCCTGCCGCTGCGGCCATGTCGCGCACCGAGTCCAGATGTCCGCCGGGCGGGTAGATGCCCGCCAGAATTTTTGCCTTGAGCCGTTCCACGATTTGTGCGTAGATGGGGCGGCTCATATCGAATCGTTCGCCCATCGTCTCATCTCCTTGTGTCGCTGTACTAAGCGCTTAATACAATAATACTCAAATTATCTTTTTTGTCAAGAGGGAATTTTCAATCTCTTCAAAATATGTTATACTGTCTTTTGTATGCTAGAAGAAAATGCGCAGGAGCACAGAATCTATGAAAGCGACCATCATCATCCCCAACATCAACGGCAAAGGCTGGCTCAAGGACTCCATCGAATCGGTCTACGCCCAGACGGAGCAGGACTTCGAGCTTATCGTGGTGGATAACGGCTCCACCGACGAGAGCCTTGAGCAGGCCCGCAGCTATTGCAGCCGCCCGAACTTCCAGCTCATCGAGAACGGCTCCAACACCGGCTTCTCCCACGCCGTCAACCAGGGCATCGCCCGGGCGAAAAGCGAGTTCGTGGTGCTGTTCAACAACGACGCCTTTGCAGAGCCCCAGTGGCTGGCCGAGCTCATCCGCGTGGCCGAGAGCGACGAGAAAATTTTTGCCGTCCAGAGCCTTATGATACGCCACTTCGACCGGGAGCTTGCCGACGACGCTGGCGATTACGTCACATGGATGGGCTTTGCCTGCAAGACCGGCGACGGCCGCCGGGCCAGCCGCTACACCAAACAGAAGCGCATCTTTTCGGCCTGCGGCGGCGCGGCTCTCTACCGCAAAAGCATCCTCGACGAGATTGGCGTCTTCGATGAAAACTTTTTTGCCTACTTCGAGGACGTGGACCTCAGCTGGCGCGCCAACAACGCCGGTTACAAAAACGTCCTCTGCCCCACGGCAAAGTGCTACCACATCTGCGGCGCCAGCACCGGCGCGGTGCGGTACAACGCCTTCAAGAGCCAGCAGAGCGGCCGCAACAGCATCCTTCTCCCCCTCAAGAACGAGCCTCTGCTGATGCTCATTCTCAACTTCATTCCTCTGGCGCTGGGCTATCTGCTCAAGTGCTACAAGTTCCACAAACAGGGCTTCGGCGAGGCGTGGGACAAGGGAATGCGTGAGGCGTTCGATTTGCTCAAAAACGACCAGTTGGGCAAGCGTCCCTTCCGCCTCCGCGACCTGCCGAATTATGTTCTCATGGAGCTGTGGATGATATGGAACATGGTGCCGTATCTCTGGTATCGGCTGGTGGTCGTGCGGTTTGATTTGAAGTAATTCTGGATATGCAAAAACCGGGAAGCTCTGGGAGCTTCCCGGTTTTTGTTTGTGATTCGTTTTATGCCGCCGCGCTGGCCGCACTTTCGGCCTGCGGCTCTGCGTCCGAGGCAGCTTCGCTTTCGGCGGTGCTGTCCGCTTCCTCGCTGGCGGCTGCGGCCTCCGAGGAAGCGGCGTCGGAGTCAGCGGGCGTTTCGCCGCCGGTGGCGAGGATAGCGTCCTGCACCTCGCTGTCTGCCATCATGGCAGGTTCGGAGGCAGTGGACGCCGCCGTTGACTCGGGCTTCGTCTCACTCTCGGTCAGGCCGGTGAGATACCAGCTGCCGCTCTGGCGGCTGAACAGATAGTCCATGTACTTGACCGGCGTATCCGAGGTGGCGGTGAGGATGCTGTCCGTTGCGTTCTGGTTGGGGATATAGCCCACGGTGACGTGGAGGAGGCCGTCCTTCTTAAACAGCTTGGTGACAGTGGCGCGGTAGCTGCCCACGCTGCCGGTGACGGGGATCTTATAGCACTGGGTGGTGTCGTCGAACTCGATGGTCATATCCTCCATCTCGAAGGTCTTGTGGGTCATGCGGAAGCTGGGGCCGACAAGCTTTGCGAGGTAGGCGTCCACGTCCACCGAGGGGATGAGCAGCTGCTCGGTATCGGGGTCGGTGTTGTAGCCGTCGAAACCGCCCTGCGTCTCCTGGATGCTGTACACACAGCCCCAGACCGCAGCCTCGCGGAGGGTCAGGTCGTCGATGTTCTCGATGCCCTCAAAAGGCACGGGGTCGAACAGCACCAGACCTTCCAGCTTGTCCTCGTATTCCTGCTTCTGGGCCGTATCGTCAAACAGTTTTGCCACGGCGTTCACGCCTGCGTGCAGCACGGTCAGCACGCCGATGAGCACCAGCACCGCGATGACCAGCCCGAGGGCCTGCCGACCACGGCGGCGGTGGAGCCGGGCGTGTTCTTCCGGGGTCATTTCTATCTTCATATGGTTATCGTCTCCTGCGTTGTTTCACTTTTCAGATAAAAACAGTATACCACAATCATGGGCAGGGTGCAAAACCCTGCCCGTGTTATTTTGGTGAAACTGGCTCAAAAGCTGTTTTCATAGCCAGAGTATGTGCAATGGTTATGAAAACAGCTTCTTATTCCCAATTCTTCCAGACGTCGGGCTGGTAGCCGACGGTGGCCTGACGGCCATTGCGGACGATGGGGGTGCGGAACAGCTGCTGGTTCTCGAAGAGCTTGTCTTCTTTCTGCCAGTCTACCAGCGCGTCCAGCAGAGCGATGGTCTGCTTGTCCTTGGCGTTGGGGTCCACCAGCGCCTGCCAGCCGCCCAGAGCGCGGGACACATTTTCAAACTCGCCTCGGCTCATCTCTTTTTCTTTCAAATCGATCATCTGGAACTTGATGCCGCGCTCCTTGAAATAGCGCTGAGCCTTTTTGGTATCGAAGCACTTGGTAGTGCCGAATATCTGGATGTTCATAGTCTTGCCCTCCTGTTCATTCTGCTCTATTGTAACATATCTGCGCCCGAAAGCCTATAGCATATTTTTTGCTCCGCCGGGCCACACTGCTCTCAGCGCCTTTTCTTATTCTGAATGGAGGTAGTACCAACATGAAAGCATTCGTAGACCCTGAACTCTGCATCGGCTGCACCCAGTGTGCCGGGCTCTGCCCCGAGGTATACCAGATGGAAGGGACTCTGGCTGTCGCCATCCCCGGCGACATCCCGCCCGACCAGGTGCCGCTGGCTGTGGACGCCGCCAACGCCTGCCCGGTGAGCGCGATAAGAGTAGAGTAAAACTTCCCGAAAGAGGCTGAGAGGTTTATCCCTCAGTCTCTTTTTTCTTTGGGCCATTCGTGGTATACTATAGGATGTGAAATTATGGAATGGAGGACCACAAGCTATGCGTTTACTGGTCATTGACGGCAACAGCATCGCCAACCGTGCCTTTTACGGCATCAAGCTGCTGACCACCAAAGACGGCCGCTATACCAACGCCATTTTCGGCTTTCTGAATATCCTGCTCTCCCTGCTCAAGGAATGCGGACCCGACGAGGTGGCCGTGGCCTTCGACCTCAAGGCCCCCACCTTCCGCCACAAGATGTATGACGGCTACAAGGCCACCCGCCACAAGATGCCCGACGAGCTGGCCGCGCAGATGCCGGTGCTCAAAGAGCTTCTGGCCGCGCTGGGCTACCGTGAGGTGACAGCTGAGGGCTGGGAGGCCGACGACATCCTCGGCACCCTTTCTGCCGCCTGCGCCGCCCGCAGCGACGACTGCTTCCTCGCCACCGGAGACCGAGACAGCTTACAGCTCGTCAGCGACACCACCACCGTCCTGCTGGCCACTACCACCATGGGCCGCAGCAAGACGGCGGTAATGGACGTGGACGCCGTGAAGGAAAAGTACGGTGTCTCTCCCCGCCAGCTCATCGACGTCAAGAGCCTCATGGGTGACACCTCCGACAACATCCCGGGCGTGAAGGGCATCGGCGAGAAGAGCGCCATCACCCTCATCCAGAAATACGGCAGTCTGGCGGGCGTTTACGCCCATCTCGACGACACTGCTGACAAGACCATCAAGCCAAAACAGCGGGAGCATCTGGCCGAAGACCGCGCCATGGCAGAGCTGAGCTACACGCTCGGCATCATCCGCACCGACGCCCCCATCGACACCGCCGAGGGTGCCTATGTCGTGGGCGAGGGCAACAAGGCCGAAGCCGTCCGGCTGATGCAGGAGCTGGAACTTCACTCCCTTATCGCCCGCTTCGGTCTGAGCGACATCGCCCCCGCCGCCGACCCGGAAAGAGCGCCGACAGAGCCTCTGCAGGAGGCTGAGGTGACTGTTCTGCCCGCCGAGCCGAAGGGGCATTACCTCGTGGCCGCGCGGCCTGCCGTCATGGGCAAGCAGGGTACCCGCAATGTGGAGTTGCAGCCCGCCGCATGGTACGCCGTACAGGACAAGACGGTCTTCCCGCTGGAAGACGGCGACCTGCTCCGTCTGCTGGACAACAAAGACGTCACCCTTGACGTCTTCGACAGCGCCCCGCTCTACGCCCGCGCCATGGCTGCGGGAAACTGGGGCAGCAGCATCGTCTGGGACGGCAAACTGGCGGCCTATCTGCTGGACGCCTCGGCTTCCAAGTACAATCTCTCGGAGCTCATCATCAGCTACCGCGCCGACGCCGCTTTTACCTGTGAAAAGTGGCCGGACGCCGGTGCGCTGGCCGACCTGTTCGCCAAGATGAAGGCAGAGATCACCGCGCTGGGCGAAGACTCCCTCTACAGCGACATCGAGTTCCCGCTGGCGCAGGTGCTGGCCGACATGACCCGCATCGGCATCCTCGTGGACAAAGAGGGCATCGAGAAGTTCGGCGTGAAAATGCGCTCGGAGCTGGAAGACGTCCTCACCCGCATCCACATGGAGACGGGCAGCGCCAGCTTCAACCCCAACAGCCCCAAGCAGCTGGGCGAGATGCTTTTCGACACCATGGGCCTGCCCCACGGCAAAAAGACCCAGCGCGGCTGGTCTACCGACGCCGAGACGCTGGAAGCCCTGCGGGACTACCCGCTGGTAGAGGATATTCTGCAGTACCGCGCCTACCAGAAGCTGAACTCCACCTACGTCGAAGGCCTGCTGAAGGTCATCGCGGAGGATGGCCGCATCCATACTCGCTTCAACCAGACCGAAGCCCGCACCGGACGGCTTTCTTCCGATAACCCCAACCTGCAGAACATCCCCATCCGCACCGAGCTGGGCAGCCAGCTCCGCGCTTACTTTGTGGCGCGGCCCGGCTGCGTACTGGTGGACGCCGACTACAGCCAGATCGAGCTGCGCATCCTCGCCCATGTCACCGGCGACGAGCATATGCAGCAGGCGTTCCTCACCGGCGAGGACATCCACCGCAGCACTGCCGCTAAAATCTACGACCTGCCCCTCGAGCAGGTCACGCCCCGCCTGCGCTCTTCGGCAAAAGCCATCAACTTCGGCATCATGTACGGCAAGGGCGCTTACAGCCTCTCGAAGGACATCGGCGTAAGCGTCAAGGAGGCCGACGCCTTCCTGAAAAACTATCTGGCCACCTTCCCGAAAGTCAGCGGCTACATGGACAAGACCATCTCCGACGCCCGGAACTGCGGCTATGTGTCCACCCTCTTCGGACGCCGTCGCTCCCTGCCGGAGCTGGCCAGCAACAATCACAACATCCGGGCCAGCGGCGAGCGGATGGCCCGCAACACGCCGATCCAGGGCACCGCCGCCGACGTCATCAAGCTGGCGATGGTGCGGGTCTGGCGGCGTCTGCGGGACGAGAAGATGGAGAGCCGCCTCATCCTGACCGTCCACGACGAACTCATCGTCGAGGCCCCGGAGGCAGAAGCCGCGAAAGCCGCCGCCATCCTGCAGGAAGAGATGGAAGGCTGTGTCAATTACGCTGTCCCCCTGAGCACCGAAGTGCATCAGGGCAAAAACTGGCTGGAGGCCCACTAAAACCATGATCATCTTAGGAATCGAATCTACCTGCGACGAGACCGCCGCATCTCTGGTGGAAGATGGCCGGCACCTGCTGAGCAACGTCATCTCCACCAGCGTCAAGGAGCAGGCACTTTACGGCGGCGTCGTGCCGGAGATCGCCAGCCGCCGCCACTGTGAGTTCATCAGCGCCACCGTCAAAAAGGCTCTGCTGGACGCAGGCAAGACCATCGACGATGTGGACGCCGTGGCTGTCACCTTCGCGCCCGGCCTCATCGGCGCAGTTCTGGTGGGCGTCAACTTTGCCAAGGGCCTCGCCTACTCGGCGGGCAAGCCGCTGGTGCCGGTCCACCATCTGCGGGGCCACATTGCAGCCCTCTACCTGACCCACCCGGAGCTGAAGCCGCCCTTCCTCTGCCTTGTGGCGTCCGGCGGACACAGCCACATCGTGGAGGTGCAGGACTACACCCATTACCACATCCTCGGCCACACGGTGGACGACGCCGCCGGCGAGGCCTTTGACAAGGTGGCCCGGACGCTGGGCCTGCCCTATCCCGGCGGTCCCAGCGTCGCCAACGCCGCCAAGACCGGCGACCCGAAAGCCTACCGTCTGCCGGTGCCTCATGTGGAGGGCAAGTACAACGTCAGCTTCTCCGGCCTCAAGACCGCCGTGCTGAACGAGGTGAATCAGGCCCAGATGAAGGGTACTGACATCAACGTCCCCGACCTCGCGGCCAGCTTCCAGGAACGCATCGCGGGCATCCTCGCAGAAAAGCTCCTTCTCGCCGCCGCCGACACCGGCGCAAAGCAGGTCTGTCTGGCGGGCGGCGTCGCGGCCAATGGCCGTCTGCGCCAGCTGGTCAATGACGGTGCCCAGAAGCTGGGGGCCAAGGTCTACCTGCCAGAGCTGAAATTCTGCGGCGACAACGGCGCGATGATCGCGGCTCAGGGCTACTATCAGTACATCGCGGGCCATACTGCCGGGCTGGAGCTGAACGGTCTGCCGACTCTGCCCATCGATTACGAATAACTGACATAGAAAACGGAATGGCCGCGCACAGCTGTGCGCGGC
>NZ_JBBNIH010000068.1:0-1957 GCF_040094125.1 Faecalibacterium longum | reverse complement strand
AGAACGAGATTTGCCAAGTTCTTCAACCTCCCGGAACTGATGTCCATGTTCAAGGAGGTTGCGGACATTAAAACATCTGACCAGCTTCATCTGCCTGTGCCCGAAGCAAAGTTTGAAACCGTGGTGGCAAAACCCTCGGAGATTCAAAAGGAAATGGTGCAGGAACTGAGCAAACGTGCTGCAGAAATCCACTCCGGTGCAGTAGATGCCTCCGTGGACAATATGCTCTGCGTCACAAACGACGGCAGAAAAATCGGCTTGGACGTTCGCTTGATGAACCCCATGCTGCCGGATGACCCCAACAGCAAGCTGAACGTCTGTGTGCAGAACGTGTTGAAGATCTGGGAGGAGGGCAAAGATCAGAAGCTGACACAGCTTTTGTTCTGCGACCTCTCAACACCAAAGAACGATGGCAATTTCAACGTCTACGATGACATTCGCAAAAAGCTGATTGCTGCCGGTGTGCCGGAAAACGAGATCGAGTTTATCCACAACGCCGACACCGAAACCAAAAAGGCCGCATTGTTCTCCAAAGTGCGCTCCGGCGATGTGCGAGTTTTGCTCGGAAGTACAGCAAAAATGGGAGCCGGGACCAACGTGCAATCCCGACTTGTGGCAGTGCATCATCTGGATGTTGGCTGGAAACCCAGCGACATGACCCAGCGCAACGGTCGTATCATCCGGCAGGGCAATATGAATAAGGAAGTCAAGGTGTTCAATTACGTTACGGAAGGGACATTTGACAGTTATTTGTTCCAAACTTTGGAAAACAAACAGCGATTTATCAGCCAAATCATGACTTCCAAATCCCCGGTGCGCTCCTGCGAAGATGTAGACGAACAGGCACTTTCCTATGCGGAGATCAAGGCACTTTGCGCCGGAAATCCGCTCATCAAAGAGAAGATGGACTTGGATGTGCAGGTGGCAAAGCTGAAGGTGCTGAAAGCCGACCACCAGAGCCAGAAATTCCGCCTGCAAGACAAGCTGCTGACCAAATTCCCGGCTGATATTCAGGAGACGAACGCCCACATTGCCGGGCTGAAAGCCGATGCACAGCTTGCCGCCGCCCACCCGCAGGTGCAAGAGGGTTTCTGCGGCATGACCATCAAGGGCGTGACCTACGACGAGAAAAAGACCGCCGGTGAGCGACTGGTCCTCGCTTGTTCCGAACTGCCCAACGCCGAAGAAAAGGTCATCGGAAGCTACCGGGGCTTTGAACTGTCCCTGCGGTTCGATACCTTCCGCAGTGAGTATCAGGCACTTTTGAAGGGGCAGCGGAAGTACACGGTGCCCTTGGGCACCGACCCGCTGGGCAACATTATCCGTCTGGATAATTCGCTGAACAGCTTCCCGGAGCGCATCACCGCCGCAGAGAACGAGCTGGCTACCCTGCATCAGTAGCAGGCGGCGGCGCAGATTGAGGTGGAAAAGCCCTTCCCACAGGAGGAAGAACTAGCAGAGAAGTCCGCTCGGCTTGCAGAGCTGAACGCCCAGTTGGACGTGGACGAAAAGAGCCACGAGCCGGAACAGGAGGAAGAACCAGACGAGGATGCACCCCGCCGCCCTTCAGTGCTGGCGGCGTTGGAGGAAAAATCCGATAAGCCGGAGCCTGTGAAGCCCTTCCGCAGTTACTACGACAAGGATGGTGATGCACGATGAAAGAAAAGCGGGATGAAACCATCATCCTGCGCTTGAGCAAAACTGAAAAGAACCGTATCTATGAAAAGATGCTCAGTATGGGCATCCGAAGCCTGAGTGCCTATATCCGCAAGATGGCACTGGACGGCTATTGCCTGCACCTCGACTTGAAAGAACTGCAACGCATGGCATATCTCTTGCAGATGTGCAGCAACAATCTGAACCAGTACGCCAAGCGTGCTAACGAGTGCGGCAAGGTCTACGCCGCCGACATGGAAGATCTGCGGCAGCGTCTGGATGAACTGATTGACATTGGCAA
>NZ_JBBNIH010000067.1:0-968 GCF_040094125.1 Faecalibacterium longum | reverse complement strand
TTCAGGTTGCCGAGAAAGGTTTCCACTCCACGCTTTTCCATCTGGTGTGCAGCGGGGCCGAGATGGACGGTCGGTATTTGCTGGATGCCCTGCCGCTCAAAGGAGCGCAGGTCAACACGTTCTGGTCTGCCAGCAGCTTCCAGATAGCGGTTGGTGATGGTTTCCCAGCTATGCCGCCAAACCTCGGCGTACTTCTGGTCGTTCCAGTCCACGGTGTTTTCCTTGTGGCACTTCCAGTTCCCGGAGGGGAGTTGAATGCGCTCGCCGTTCTCGTCAAGGTCGTAAACCTTTCGGGCTTTTGGAAGCCACCTGCCGTGTTCATCCATTGCCCGGAGCGTCAGCAGAATGTGGGCGTGTGGGTTGCCATCTCCCTTGTCGTGGATGGCAAAATCGGCAATCATGCCCTTGGAAACAAACTGCTCCTGACAAAACTCTTTTATCATGGACAAATACTGCTCTTTCGGCACCTCCACCGGGAACGCCAGCACGATGCGCCGGGCAAGCTGGGAGTTCCACTGGTTCTCCACGGCTTCCACGGCGTTCCAGAGGGTTGCCCGGTCTGCATATCCGGGCGGCGCATGGGACGGCAGCATGATCTCAGCGTGGACAAGTTCTTTCTTCTTGTTGTAGAATTTTGTTTTCTGGTCGTACTCGCTGAACAGCCGTTCGCCGCTCTGGTAAGCGGCCCCGGCAAC
The DNA here is from genome assembly GCF_040094125.1 of Faecalibacterium longum. NCBI lineage: Bacteria > Bacillati > Bacillota > Clostridia > Eubacteriales > Oscillospiraceae > Faecalibacterium > Faecalibacterium longum. The sequence continues at coordinate 273 of NZ_JBBNIH010000067.1, read as the reverse complement.
AGCGGACTGCCCTTGGCTGCGCTTAACGATGGTAATTTTGAAATGCGGACACGGAATAGGCATCACCCCCAAACAAAAAGACCGCCCAGCAAGATTGCTCTTGATGAACGGTCTGGAATTGTATTCGGTTTTGCTCGCCGCCTTAGAACGGAGTGCCATGCGCTTCGGTCTTAGGCGGGAGCCGCAAAAGGATAGCTGCAAAGCAGCGCAAGGAAAATGCAGTTTTCCTTGGGATGGAATCGGGCTGGCGCACAAACGCCAGCTTCGATTTCA
>NZ_JBBNIH010000066.1:0-968 GCF_040094125.1 Faecalibacterium longum | reverse complement strand
TTCAGGTTGCCGAGAAAGGTTTCCACTCCACGCTTTTCCATCTGGTGTGCAGCGGGGCCGAGATGGACGGTCGGTATCTGCTGGATGCCCTGCCACTCAAAGGAGCGCAGGTCAACACGTTCCGGTCTGCCCGCTGCTTCCAGATAGCGGTTGGTGATGGTCTCCCAGCCATGCCGCCAGACCTCGGCGTACTTCTGGTCGTTCCAGTCCACCATGTTTTCCTTGTGACACTTCCAGTTGCCGGAAGCGAGCCGGATGCGCTTGTCGTTCTCGTCAAGGTCGTAAACCTTTCGGGCTTTCGGGAGCCACCTGCCGTGCTCATCCATTGCCCGGAGCGTCAGCAGAATGTGGGCGTGTGGGTTGCCATCTCCCTTGTCGTGGATGGCAAAGTCAGCGATCATCCCTTTGGAAACAAACTGCTCCTGACAAAACTCTTTTATCATGGACAGATACCGCTCTTTCGGGACTTCCACCGGAAACGCCAGCACGATACGCCGGGCAAGCTGGGAGTTCCACTGGTTCTCCACGGCTTCCACGGCGTTCCAGAGCGTGGCACGGTCTGCATATCCGGGCGGCGCATTAGGTGGCAGCATGATTTCGGCGTGGACAAGCTCTTTCTTCTTGTTGTAGAATTTCGTTTTCTGGTCGTACTCGCTGAACAGCCGTTCGCCGCTCTGGTAGGCTGCGCCAGCAACAGCAGACTGCCCTTGGCTGCGTTTTACGATGGAAATTTTGAAGTGCGGACACGGCATAGGCATCACCCCCAAACAAAAAGACCGCCAAGCAAGATTGCTCTTGATGAACGGTCTGGAATCGTATTCGGTTTTGCTCGCCGCCTTGGAGCGGAGTGCTGTGCGCTTCGGTCTTAGGCGGGAGCCGCAAAAGGATAGTTGCAAAGCAGCGCAAGGAAAATGCAGTTTTCCTTGGGATGGAATCGGGCTGGCGCACAAACGCCAGCTTCGATTTCA
>NZ_JBBNIH010000065.1:0-2325 GCF_040094125.1 Faecalibacterium longum | reverse complement strand
CGAAGCCCAAAAATGCTAGCCGCTTCGCTAAACGCATTTTTTTGTGCTTCTCCCATTTACGGCTCCGCCGAAGATTTTACGTTTCTGCTGAACTTCACGCCCTGCGAGGGCGTAACACCTGCTGCGAAGCAGCAAATTGGAGAAACGAGAAAAAAGCGTTAAGCGCAGCGACTAGCTTTTTTCCGTTTCGACAACCCCTTTGGGATTATCAAGGGCGAGCAGCCCTTGATTCGTGCCTCCCGCGCCTCGAACGTAGCGGGCACTTTTCTGGTTCTCTTTTGGTGCGCAAAAGAGAACTTTAGCTTCTCTTCGCCGCCAGCGCAATACTCAGCTGTGCCACATCCGACGGCGACACGCCGGGAATGCGTCCAGCCTGCCCCAAGTTTTTCGGGCGGATGCGGGCCAGCTTCTCGCGGGCTTCCAATGTCAGGCCGGTGAGCTCTGTGTAAGAGAAATCCTCCGGGATGAGGGTCTTCTCGTGGCGGGCCACCTCGTGTATCATCCGGTCCTGCCGGGCAATGTAACCCGCGTACTTGATTTCAGTTTCCAGACGCTCAGCCAGCATAGGCGTGATGCCCTCACCCCAGCCGATCATGCCCGCGATGAGCGAATAGTCGATTTCCGGTCGGCGCAGCAGCTCTTCGGCAATGCCGCCCTCTGCGGCCGGAGCGAGGCCCGCTGCTTCCATCGCGGCGCGCAGGTCCGCCGTGCGCAGATGGGCGTCATGCAGACGGTGGCGCTCTGCGTCCAACACAGCCTGCGTCTGCTGGTACTTTGTCCAGCGGTCATCCTGCACGAGGCCGTATTCCCTGCCGATGGGCGTCAACCGGGTGTCGGCGTTGTCCTGACGGAGGGTCAGGCGGTACTCGCTGCGGCTGGTCATCATCCGGTAGGGGTCCATGACGCCCTTGGTCACAAGGTCATCGACCAGTGTGCCGAGATAGCTCGACTGCCTGGGCAGGATGAGCTGGCTTTCGCCCAATGCGTTCCGGGCAGCGTTCAGACCGGCCAGAAGGCCCTGCGCGGCGGCTTCCTCGTAGCCCGAGGTTCCGTTGAACTGTCCCGCACCGTAGAGGCCCCGCACCACCTTGCTTTCCAGCGTGGCTTCGAGGCTGGTGGGGTCTACGCAGTCGTACTCGATGGCGTAGGCCGGGCGCATGATCTCAATATTCTCGAAGCCCTTGATGCTCCGGTAGAATGCATTCTGCACATCTTCCGGCAGACTGCTGGACGCACCCTGCAGATACATTTCCTCGGTGTTCTCGCCGCAAGGCTCCACAAAGATGGGATGCCGGTCCTTCCCTGCAAACCGCACTACCTTGTCCTCAATCGACGGGCAGTAGCGCGGGCCGACGCCCTCGATCATGCCGCCGTAGAGCGGGCTGCGCTGGATATTGTCCAGAATGATTCTGTGCGTCTCAGGGTTGGTGTAGGCGATCCAGCACTCCACCTTGTTGTGCATAGGGGCATCGGTCATGAAGCTGAAAGGCTGAAGTTCATTGTCCGGGTCGCCGGGCTGGCATTCCAGCTTAGAGAAGTCGATGCTCCGCCGATGCACGCGGGCAGGCGTACCGGTCTTGAAGCGGCGCAGCGGCAGACCGGCGGCTTTCAGGCTCTCGGTGAGGGCGTTGGCCGCGTGCATCCCGTCGGGGCCGGAGGCGTACCATGCATCGCCCACAAAAATTTTTCCGCCGAGGTTGGTGCCGGTGGCGATGACCACGCACTTTGCGCCATACTCCCCGTTCAGCTGGGTAACGACGCCCTTCACATGGCCGTCCTCCACCTCGATGGAAATGATTTCCGCCTGATGGATAGCCAGCCCCGGCGTCAGCTCAAGGGCGTGCTTCATATATTCATGATAGCGCTTGCGGTCGGTCTGGACGCGCAGAGCGTGGACAGCGGGGCCTTTGCCCTTGTTGAGCATCCGGCTCTGTAAATAGGTGGCATCTGCCGCAAGGCCCATCACACCGCCTAGTGCATCCAATTCGCGTACCAGCGTACCTTTTGCCGTGCCGCCGATACTGGGATTGCAGGGCATATTGCCGATGGCGTCCAAGCTCATCGTGAACACCGCCGTCTTTGCGCCCAGCATCGCGGCAGCATGGGCCGCCTCAATGCCCGCATGTCCGGCACCGATGACGATAACGTCGTAGTCTCCTAAATGGTTCATTGTTGTCTATTTTTTCCTCTGAGTTTTTATGTGCATATCGCGCCTGTGCGCGGGTCAGAGCGCTCTTTCATTAAGGCTAATTGTTCTCTTTTGATGTCAAAAGAGAACCAGAAAACCACCAGCGATTTCGACGCGCTGGATCCACGAGAAAGGGG
>NZ_JBBNIH010000064.1:0-766 GCF_040094125.1 Faecalibacterium longum | reverse complement strand
AACCATCCTTTCAAGGTCGTGGATGATGAAGCCATGACCCGGACGGTAGAAAGTATCGCTCAGTTTGGTGTGCTGGCTCCGCTTATCGCAAGGCCGCGCCCAGATGGTGATGGTTATGAAATCATTTCCGGGCACCGCCGTCAGTTCGCCGCAAAGATGGCCGGACTGGAAACGCTGCCTGTCATTGTAAGAAATATGGACGATGATGCTGCCACCATTTTGATGGTCGATTCCAATTTACAGCGAGAACACATTTCGCCTAGCGAAAGGGCTTTTGCGTACAAAATGAAGATGGATGCTATGAAAAGAACTGCTGGTAGGCCATCAAAAGAAAATTCCCGACAAGTTGTCGGGAATTTTGAAACAGCCGATCTTATTGGTAAAGAAAGCGGTGAAAGTGGCAGACAAGTCCAACGATTTATTCGTTTGACGAACCTCATTCCTGAACTGCTGAATATGGTAGATGAGAAAAAAGTATCATTTAATCCTGCGGTGGAACTGTCTTATCTCTCTACTGAACAGCAGCAGGAGATGATAAATGCCATGGACGATACGCAAAATGCGCCCTCATTCTCACAAGCAAAGCGCATAAAAAAGTTGGCACAGGAGGGCAATTTCACATCAGAAGCCGTAGTTGATATTATGGGGGAAGAAAAGAAAAGCGAGTTGGATACCGTGACCATCAAAAACGAGATCCTGCGGAAGTATTTCCCACGCAGCTACACTCCCAAACAGATGGAGGAGAAGATCATCCAGCTTTTGGATG
>NZ_JBBNIH010000063.1:0-10328 GCF_040094125.1 Faecalibacterium longum | reverse complement strand
GCAAGACGCAAGCAAAGCGCTGCGGATGCTGGGTGCCGCAACCCGGGCAGTGGCATTGCGAAGCAATGCCGGAGAGGTTATTCCTTATTATTACTCTCATTGTATCAGAACCCCCTCCCCATTTCCACCGATTTTCCGCCTTTTCGCACTCTCCGGCCCCAAAAGTCCGACAAAGGGCGGGGAGAGTGTGGAAATTTTGCAAAAAACTTTTCTTTTTCATTTTTACCCGATATAATAGAGGTTGTTTTTCGAACCACCGGCAAAATACCGGTCTACCAACAGGAGGGAATTCTTTTGAAGCGTATTTTCACCAAGGCACTCTGCCTTGTCTGCGCCGGCGCTCTGGCGCTGAGCCTCGCTGCCTGCGGCGGCAAGGCCGACAGTGCTGCATCCAGCACGGCATCTTCTTCCGCACTCGGCAGCGCGTCCGACTACGACTACCAGAACTTCAACTACAGCGATGGTCTGGATGAGAAAGGCTACTGGGAGGGCATCCGCGCTCTGGACTATGTGACCCTGCCCGAAGACTTTGCATCCGTCGCCATCAAGCGCTCGGACGTCGAGCCCACCAGCGAGGAAGTGGAGGAGCAGATCAGCGATCTGCTGAGCCAGTATTCCTCCACCGAGCACATCACCGACCGCGCTGCCGCCGACGGCGACACCGTGAACATCAACTATGTCGGCTCTGTGAACAACGTGGAGTTCACCGGCGGCAGCGCCGAGAACTACGATTTGACGCTGGGCAGCGGCACGTTCATCGACGGCTTTGAAGACCAGATCATCGGCCACAAGCCCGGCGAGACCTTCGACGTCAACGTCACCTTCCCCGACGGCTACAGCGATTCCACCGACGCCAACGGCAATGCTGTGAAGCTCAGCGGCCAGAAAGCCGTCTTTACCGTGACCCTCAACTACATCAGCGAAAGCGTCCTGCCCGAGCTCACCGACAGCTGGGTGGCCAGCACCTTCGGCATCTCCAACAACATCTACACCGTGGAGGCCCTGCGCGCCTACTATCAGGATCAGCTCTACACCTCCAACCTCAACACCGCCGTCATGGACGATCTGCTGGAAAACTCCACCTTCAAGTCCATCCCTCAGCAGGTGATGGATTATCAGGTCAACCAGTGCCTGAACTACTACAGCACGCTGGCGGGCTACTACGGCTATGACCTCGACGGCCTCGTCCAGAATCTGCTGGGCTACGAGAACACCGACGCCATGCTGGCCCACCTCGAGAGCAATCTGGAAGACTACTCCAAGGAAGCTCTGCTCTATCAGGCCGTGGCCGAGTCTCTGGACATCGCCCCCACTCAGGAGCAGATCGACACCTACTCCGCCTATGCGGACACCTACGGCCAGAACTACTGCACCATGGTGGCCCTGATGGACGCTGTCACCAGCACGCTGACCAGCGGCGCGGTCGTTTCCTGATCCGATCTGCACATAAGAAAATCCCTGCCGATGGCAGGGATTTTCTTTTGCTCATCATTCAGATAACATAGTCGTTGCCTGCCTCATCGGGTGCGGCGAGGTCGGCAAGGGTGATCTTTCCAAAGTAGTCCTCAATGAGGTCATCGAGGCCCTTCCACATATCATACGTGCGGCAGCTGCTCATCCGGGGGCAGGATGCCGCGCCCTGTGCAAGACAGCTCACCGGTGCAAGGCTTCCCTCGGTAAGAGTCAGGATCTCACCCACGGTGTACTGGTCGGGCTCGCGGGTCAGACGATAGCCGCCGCCCTTGCCGCGCAGGCCCTCGAGGAAGCCGTTCTGCACCAGAACCTTGAGGATGTTTTCGAGGTATTTTTCGGAGATCTCCTGCCGGGCGGCGACCTCTTTCAGCGGGACATATTTTTCAGAGCGGTGCTCAGCCAAATCTATCATCACACGCAGCGCATAGCGCCCCTTGGTGGAAACGATCATAGACATTCCTTTCTCTTCTTTCCTGTTATTATTGTGATACAGCCGGGTCAGCTGCGGAACACGCCTCCGTTCATTTTAACCTATTATACAACAGGGTTTATAACTTTTCAATCAGAAATTTTCGATTTCTCATTGACAACTGCCCCAAAGGAGGCTATAATACAGCCAAACCCACAAATCACATTGGTTTAACGGGAATATGAGGGACATCGAGACGACGCCGGCTTTATCCGGTGCAGCCGGGCGCATCGCCCGCAATAGGGAGGTTTACTATTATGAGCAAGATCTATACTTCCGCAGACCAGCTGATCGGCCACACCCCGCTGCTGGAGCTGACCCATATCGAGAAGGATGCAGACCTTTCTGCCAAGCTTCTGGCAAAGCTGGAATACTTCAACCCCGCCGGCTCCGTCAAGGACCGTATCGCCAAGGCCATGATCGATGACGCCGAGGCTTCCGGCAAGCTCAAGCCCGGCTCCGTCATCATCGAGCCCACCTCCGGCAACACCGGCATCGGTCTGGCTGCCGTGGCAGCTGCCAAGGGCTACCGCATCATCATCGTGATGCCCGAGACCATGAGCGTCGAGCGCCGCCAGCTGATGAAGGCTTACGGCGCAGAGCTGGTGCTGAGCGAGGGTGCCAAGGGCATGAAGGGTGCTATCGCCAAGGCCGACGAGCTGGCAAAAGAGATCCCCAACTCCTTCATCCCCGGCCAGTTCGTCAACCCGGCCAACCCCAAGGCTCATATCGCCACCACCGGCCCTGAGATCTGGGACGACACCGACGGCAAGGTTGACATCTTTGTAGCCGGCGTCGGCACCGGCGGCACCATCACCGGTGTGGGCCAGTACCTCAAGAGCAAGAATCCCGGCGTCAAGGTCGTGGCCGTCGAGCCCGCTACCTCCCCTGTCCTGAGCAAGGGTACCGCCGGTGCGCACAAGATCCAGGGCATCGGCGCAGGCTTCGTCCCCGACGTGCTGGACACCAAGGTCTACGACGAGATCATCACCGTCGAAAATGACGACGCCTTTGCCACCGGCCGCCTGATCGGCCATAAGGAAGGCGTTCTGGTGGGCATCTCTTCCGGTGCTGCTGTCTGGGCTGCCATCCAGCTGGCAAAGCGTCCCGAGAACGCAGGCAAGAACATCGTCGTCCTGCTGCCCGACACCGGCGACCGTTATCTGTCCACCCCGCTGTTTGCTGAATGATTCTCTCATTCCTTCCGCCCCTGCTGTGGCTTTTCGCCCGGCAGGGGCTTTTTGTTTGCCTTCGTGAGACGATATGGTGTGATTTTTTTCATTTTTGCAAACTTTTTGTGAATCCGAGGCTCTTCCGGGTTTTGCCTATTGACATTGCAGCGTGTTTGGAGTATATTTTTAGCAGTCGATGAGTAAGAGTGCTAAATCAACAGAATGTAATCTCTCATCCGACATCAGATCTCAACTTCCGGTATGAATGGAGGCTTGACTTTATGAATACCAGTCAATATACCCAGAAGACCCTTGAGGCTCTGCAGGCTGCGCAGCAGCTGGCTGTGGAGTATCAGCATAATGCACTGGAGCCGGAGCATCTGCTCCACGCTCTGGCGACACAGGAGCAGGGCCTTATCCCCCAGCTGCTCCAGAAACTGAATGTGGACGCAGGCAGCTTCTCCGCCGCTGTGGCCGAAAAGCTTTCCGCAATGCCCCGGGTGTCCGGCTCTGGCCGTGACCCCGACAAGGTCTATATCTCGCAGGCCACCGACAAGGTGCTGAGCGCCGCCGCCCGCGAGGCCAAGGCCATGAAGGACGACTACGTCAGCGTCGAGCATATCTTCCTCGCCCTGCTGGACGAGCAGACCCAGAACACCTCCGAGCTGTTCCGCGCCTTTAGCATCACGAAGGATAAGTTCTTACAGCAGCTCACCGCCGTGCGCGGCAACCAGCGCGTGACCAACGACAACCCCGAGGACACCTACAATGCCCTGCAGAAGTATGGTCAGGACCTCGTTGACCTGGCCCGCAAGCAGAAGCTGGACCCCGTCATTGGCCGTGACCAGGAAATTCGAAATGTCATCCGCATCCTGTCCCGTAAAACGAAGAACAACCCCTGCCTCATCGGTGAGCCGGGCGTCGGCAAGACGGCCATCGCCGAGGGTCTGGCCCAGCGTATCGTCCGGGGCGATGTGCCGGAAAACCTGAAAGACCGTACCGTGTTCAGCTTGGACATGGGTGCTCTGGTGGCTGGCGCAAAGTACCGCGGCGAGTTCGAGGAGCGTTTGAAGAGCGTCCTGAATGAGGTGAAGAAGAGCGAGGGCAAGATCATCCTCTTCATTGATGAGCTGCACACCATCGTGGGTGCCGGCAAGACCGACGGCGCAATGGATGCCGGCAATCTGCTGAAACCCATGCTGGCTCGCGGCGAGCTGCACTGCATCGGCGCGACCACGCTGGACGAGTACCGCCAGTATATCGAGAAAGACCCCGCTCTGGAGCGCCGCTTCCAGCCGGTTCAGGTGGATGAGCCTACTGTGGAAGACACCATCTCCATCCTGCGCGGCCTGAAAGAGCGGTACGAGGTGTTCCACGGCGTGAAGATCAGCGATAACGCATTGATTGCCGCCGCCACCCTCTCTGACCGCTATATCACCGACCGCTTCCTCCCCGATAAGGCCATTGACCTCGTGGATGAAGCCTGCGCCATGATAAAGACCGAGATGGACAGTATGCCCAGCGAGATGGACGACCTCGCCCACCGCATCACCCAGCTGCAGATCGAGCAGGTCAGCCTGAAAAAGGAGACCGACGCTCTGAGTCAGAGCCGTCTGCGCGACCTCGAAAAAGAGCTGGCCGAGCTGCAGGATAAGTTCCACAGCATGAAGGCAAAGTGGGAAAACGAGAAGAATGCCATCGGCAAGGTGCAGTCTCTGCGCGAGCAGATCGAGCAGACCAACGCCGCCATCGAGAAGGCACAGCGCGAATACGATCTGAACAAGGCCGCTGAGCTGAAATACGGCAAGCTGCCTCAGCTGCAGAAACAGCTGGAAGAAGAAGAGAAGATCGCCGCCGCCAAGAAGGAAGACAGCCTGCTGCGCGACCGCGTGACCGACGAGGAGATCGCCCGCATCGTGGCCCGCTGGACCGGCATCCCCGTGGAGAAGCTGGTGGAGGGTGAGCGCGAGAAGCTGCTGCATCTGGACGATGTGCTCCACAAGAGAGTCATCGGCCAGGATGAGGCCGTCACCAAGGTGAGCGAAGCCATCCTGCGCAGCCGCGCCGGCATCGCAAACCCCAACCGCCCGATTGGCAGCTTCCTCTTCCTCGGCCCCACCGGCGTCGGCAAGACCGAGCTGGCAAAAGCTCTGGCACAGGCTCTGTTCGACGACGAGCGGAACATGGTGCGTATCGACATGACCGAGTATATGGAGAAGTTCAGCGTCAGCCGCCTGATCGGCGCGCCTCCGGGATACGTCGGTTATGAAGAGGGCGGCCAGCTGACCGAGGCCGTCCGCCGCAAACCCTACAGCGTCGTGCTGTTCGATGAGGTGGAAAAGGCTCACCCCGACGTCTTCAACATCCTGCTGCAGGTGCTGGACGATGGCCGCATCACCGACAGTCAGGGCCGCACGGTGGACTTCAAGAACACCGTCATCATCCTGACCTCCAACCTCGGCAGTGACATCATCCTGAACGACCTGGAGCAGCGCCGCGCCGAGGGCTCCAACGAGCTGAGCGAGGACGCCCGCAAGCAGATCGATCTGCTGCTGAAGAGCAAATTCCGTCCCGAGTTCCTGAACCGTCTGGACGAGATCGTCTACTACAAGAGCCTCACCAAGGACGAGACCCGCAAGATCGTGGACCTGCAGCTCGAAGATCTGCGCAAGCGGATGGACGAGGGCAAGCACCTCAAGCTGGACGTCACCACGGCTGCCAAGGACTTCATCATTGATTCCTCTTATGACAGCGTCTACGGCGCACGTCCCATCAAGCGGTTCATCCAGAGCCGTGTGGAGACGCTCATCGCAAAGGCCATCATTCAGGGCAGCTACACCGAGGGCGCGACCCTGACGGTGGACTACGACGGCACGGGCCTTGTGCTCCGCTGAAAACCGCAGACTTTTTACCTATTTTATCCCTCCTCCTGACCGGAACGCTTGCACCGGCGGGTGGAATATGATATTATAGGCGTTGAACAAAGTGCTTTTCATCGTCGAAGGCAACGGTGGAAAGCACTTTTTGGTTAACATATTATTATAAGAAAGTAGAGTTGAGCAACCTTTATTATGGACGATGGCAGTATAACGCTCTTGGTGGCGCTGATCGTTTTGATCGCGTTTTCCGCATTCTTCTCCGCCTCCGAGACCGCATTTTCTTCCCTGAACCAGATACGCCTGAAAAGCCGCGCTGAGGAAGGCGACACTTCCGCCGCCCGGGTGCTGGCGATGGCCGAGAAGTACGACAAGCTTCTCTCCTCCATCCTCGTCGGCAACAACATCGTGAATATCGCCGCCGCTTCCATCGGCACCGTCCTCTTTACCAAGTGGCTGGGTGCAGAGCGGGGCGCCACCACCTCCACCATCGTGCTGACGGTAGTCGTCCTCATCTTCGGCGAAGTGACTCCCAAGACCCTCGCCAAGGAGATGCCCGAGACCATCGCAACCGCTGTATCGCCGGTGCTGAACCTGCTGATGACCCTCCTCACCCCGCTGACCTGGCTGTTCAGCCAGTGGAAGAAGCTGCTGGGACGCTTCGTCCACAGCAGTGAGAGCGACGCCATCACCGAAGGTGAGCTCATCACCATGGTGAGCGAAGCCGAGAACGACGGTGAGCTCACCGACCGGGAAAGCCAGCTCATCCGCAGCGCCATCGAGTTCGACGACGTGGAGGTGGAAGAGATCCTGACGCCCCGTGTAGACGTGGTGGCCGTGGAGGACGATATTTCGCTGGAAGAGCTTGCGCAGACGTTCGCGGAATCCGGCTATTCCCGCCTGCCCGTCTATCACGACACCGTTGACAACATCATCGGCGTCGTCCATGAGAAGGATTTCTACATCGCCCGTCTGAAAAAGTCCGTCACGATGGAGGACCTCATCGCTCCCACCCTCTACACCACCGGCTCCACCCAGATCTCCCAGCTGCTGCGCACCCTGCGGGAGCAGCACCATCACATGGCAGTCGTCGTGGACGAATACGGCGGCACCGAGGGCATCATCACCCTCGAGGACATTCTGGAAGAGCTTGTGGGCGAGATCTGGGACGAACACGACGAGGCCACTGAGGACTTCCGCCAGCAGTCGGACGGCAGCTGGCTCGTGTCCGGCTCGGCCAGCGTGGACGACCTTTACGAGACGCTGGACCTGCCCGAGGATGAAGACATCGACTCCAACACCGTAAACGGCCTCGTGCAGGAAAAGACCCACCATCTGCCCAAGGTGGGCGATCATTTCCAGCTGAACGACTACGAGGGCGTCGTGACCCGCACGGCCCGCCGCCGCGTCACCGAAGTCCGGTTCACCCACACCGCACCTGCCCCGCAGGACGACGAAAAGGACAAAGACAAACGCTTTTCCCGTCTGGCGCAGCGCACCGAGGGCCGATAACACTCTATAACACAAAAAAATCCTCTCCCGATGGGAGAGGATTTTTTGATCCGGCTATTACTGCTTTTTCCAGCGGCGCATGATACCCATGCCCAGCGCATAGGGGCCGGTATGGACCGCGATGGTGCAGCCGATCTGCAGCAGGCCCACCTCGCACTGTGCGGCGGGGTACTTGGCACGCAGGGCGGCACGGGTCTGCATCCAGAGCCGTTTGCCCTCTTCTTCATCGTAGCCGTAGCCCACGATGATGCGGTAGTCGTCGGGCGTGCCGCCGTTGGCGTCCAGATAGTTCATCATCTGCTCAAGGGCCTTCTCAAAGCTCTTCTGACGGCCCCGGGCCACACCGCCCGAGAAGATCTCGCCGTCTTTGAAGAGTATCATCGGCTTGATGCCCAGGAAGTTCGCCGCCCGGCCAGAGACTTTGCCGATGCGTCCGCCCTTGATGAGGTAATCGAGGTTGCCCACCGTGAAGAAGATGTTGTTGGTGGATTTTTCCGCTTCCAGCCAGGTCACCGCCTCGTCCAGCGTGCAGCCTGCGTCGCGGATGGCCACAGCGTTCTCCACCATAGTCGCCTCAGTGACAGTAGCCGCTGCCGAGTCCATCACCTCGATCTTCGCGTCGGGGTAGTCCTCGAGCACCAGCTCCCGGGCGTTGCGGGCGCTGCCCACGCAGCCGCTCATCTTGCCGGTGAAGCAGAGGCAGAGGGTGGGGCGGCCGGCCTCAGCCTGACGGCGGAACACCTCCTCGAAATCCTCGATGGAGGCAAGGCTGGTCTTGGGGTAGGCAGAGGGGTTGTCCACCATGAACTGGTAGAAATCCCGCACAGCGATCTCCTTGCCCTCCTTGCGGTAGTGCTCACCGTCCAGCGAAACATAGAACGGCACGATCTCCACGCCTATCTTCTGCGCCATTTCCGGCGTAAAGTCACAGGCGCTGTCGGCGATGATGTCAAACATTAGCGGCATCCTTCTTTCCGGTGAATTCAGGGTTTAGACCACGTGGTGGATGTATGCCTCACGCTCTGCGCCCACAGAGATATAGGTGATCTTGCAGCCCACGGCCTTTTCCAGATACTCGACGTAGTTCTGGGCCTCCTTGGGCAGGTCTTCCCACTTGCGGGCGGCGGTGATGTCGCAGTGCCAGCCGGGCAGATACTCCACCACCGGCTGTGCGGTGTCCAGAGCCTCGCCCATGGGGAAGCGGGTGGTGGTGGTGCCGTCGCTCAGTTTGTAAGCAGTGACCATGGGGATCTTCTCCATGTAGTCCAGCACGTCCAGCAGGGTCAGGGCGACCTCGTCGCAGCCCTGGCAGAAGACGCCGTAGCGGCTTGCCACCAGGTCGATGGGGCCGACGCGGCGGGGACGGCCGGTAGCAGCGCCGTACTCGTGGCCGGCCTCACGCAGAGCGTGCTTCTCTTCCTCGGTCATGGCCAGCTCAGTGACAAAGGGGCCGTCGCCGACGCAGGAGGAATAAGCCTTCATGACGCCGACGGAGTTGGTCAGCTTGTGGCCCGGGATGCCTGCGCCGATAGGGGCGTAAGCGCCGATGGTGTTGGAGGAAGTGGTGTAGGGATAGATGCCGAAGTCGATGTCGCGCAGAGCGCCCAGCTGGGCCTCGAACAGCACCTTCTTGCCGGCGGCATCGGCGTCAGCCAGATACTGGCCCACATCGCAGATGTAGTCCTTGAAGATGGCGGCATACTTCTCCAGCCATGCCCACATCTCATCCACGCTGATGGGAGCGGCGTTGTAGCTGCCCTCCATGACGAGGTTCTTGGAGTCCACCATGGTGACCAGGCGCTTCTTGACGGAGTCGTCCAGATGCAGCAGGTCGCCCATGCGGAGGGTCTTCTTCATGTACTTGTCACCGTAAGTGTAGGCGATGCCGCGCTTGGTGGAGCCGAACTGTGCGCCGGTCTTGGACAGACGTGCCTCTTCCAGACCGTCCTGATCGACATGGTAGGGCATGGTGATGGTGGCGCGGTCAGAGATCTTCAGGTTGGCAGGGGTGATGGAGATACCCTGCTCGCGCAGCTTGTTGATCTCACCGTCCAGATGGTGGGGGTCGATGACCATACCGTTGCCCATCACGCAGACAACATTGGGACGGAGGATACCGGAGGGCAGCAGGTTCAGCACGAACTTGCCCCGCTCGTTCTTGACGGTATGACCAGCATTGTTGCCGCCCTGATAGCGTGCAACAATATCGTACTCCTGGCTGATCAGGTCGACCATGCGGCCCTTGCCCTCATCGCCCCAGTTGATACCCGTAATTGCAGTAAGCATAATAAATGACCTCTTTATTATTTTTCAAAAGGCGGCCTTTTCCGCGCACCCTGCCCGGGATACGCCGCCTTGGGAAACTTGTTTTCTGCCGCGCAGCTCCTGCCGGAGCACGCAACAGTTCGAGTATAAGTATAGCACTCTTTCGCCCACAAAAAAAGAGGAAAAAGCGGTTTTGTACGACTTTTTCCTCCCGGTTCAGTTCTTTTTGCTCACTCTGTGGATGGTTCCGTCCGGCTCCTTGATGGAGGTGCGCTCCAGCTGGGCGCGAAGGCTGGACTTCATGTCCTCGATATACTCCTTGCGCAGAGCCTGCTGCTCGGCTTTTTCGGCCTCCGTCAGGCCGGTGGTCTTGCTCTTGTGTGCCAGCTCATTGATGCGGGCTATCTTTTCTTTGGTCATCGAAGTTTTCCTCCGTTTGTGGTATAATTAGAAAAATACTCAACCTCTCCGTCACGGCTGACGCCGTGCCACTGCCCGGGTTGCGGCTCCCAGCATCTGCTTCGGCCCTTGGTGCGGGCCTCGCATCCTGCTGGCCGCGGC
>NZ_JBBNIH010000062.1:0-559 GCF_040094125.1 Faecalibacterium longum | reverse complement strand
TCGATAACACCCTCCGACAGTTCCCGCAGGGCAGTCTCATCGGGCATCAGGTAGCACTGCATCAGCCGCAGTTCGTGCACCAGCCCCAGCCGGGTTCCGGAGTTATAGAGCATCATCAGGGTCAATTCTTCGTGGTCAAAGTTCATGTTCATCCCTCGCTTTCCGGCAGACGGTGGGGTTGCACTCCGGGGCATCGCACTTCTCTTTGAGATTCATCAGCACCGAAGGGCGTTCCGGCTGCTTGTCCAGAAACCCCTGTAAATCCTTGAAGCCGATGCTGTCCACATAATGCACAGACACCTCGCCATTGCGTTTGAGTGCGATCACATCGCTGACCGATAGGCTGTGTCCCTCAAAATCCTGCGGACGGGAGAGGTTGAACATCTGAAACAGTTCTTCCAAAACCTCATTGTTCGGAGCATCCTGCCACATGGCAGGCAGATCAGCATAGTAAGTGACCTCGTAATGTTCCGGGTCTGGCGTTTTGCCCCGACGATGCAGTTCCCGCATGGAAGCAAATCTTTCATCGAGGATTTTTTCGTCATGCCGCAGCTGCATC
>NZ_JBBNIH010000061.1:0-25139 GCF_040094125.1 Faecalibacterium longum | reverse complement strand
GCGTCCACGACGCCGGCCTTCTTCAGGACGGGCAGCAGGTTGGGGGTGTCCTCCAGAGCCTTCTGACCGGCGGTCATCACGACGTCCCACAGCTCGGCCACGTCCTCTTTGCCGCAGGCAGCAGCTTCCTCGGAAGCGATGCGGGCGACGGTCAGGATGGTGCCTTCGGTGGGCTTCATGACAGCCTTGTAAGCGCCCTCGACGCCCTTCTTCAGCGCAGCCACGATGTCGGAAGCGTCAGCCTCCTTTTTGCCCTCCAGAGCTTTGGAGAAGCCGCGGAACAGCAGGCTGGTGATGACGCCGGAGTTGCCGCGGGCGCCGCGCAGCATAGCGGAGGCAGCGGTCTTTGCGGCCTCGCCCACGGTGCAGCTGTCGTCCATGGCCTGCAGCTCACGGACGGCTGCACCGACGGTCATGCCCATGTTGGTGCCGGTGTCGCCATCGGGGACGGGGAACACGTTCAGCTCGTCCACGCGGGAGCGCTGGTTGTTGATGTTGTTTGCGCCGGAAATAATGGCGTCGCGCAGGATCTTACCAGAAATCATTGCTTTTTACTCCTTATATCTTCCCGGTACCCCCGGGCGGGCTTTGTCTCATCAGGCAACCACGTCATCGACCGATACGACCACGCGGGCGACTTTCAGGCCGGTGGCCTGCTCAACCTCGTCCTTCACGCGGTGCGAGATGGAACGCGCGGCGGTGGAGATGTTCAGCCCGTAGCTGACGGCAATGTGCAGCTCGATCACGAGACGGCCCTCTTCCTGTGTGACACGGACGCCCTTGGCAGAATCGTCCACGCCGCGCACGGCGCTGCGGACACGGTCGGTCAGATCACGGGGGGCCATTGCGGCCACGCCGTAGCATTGTTTGGTTGCTTCGCCCACGAGCGTGGAAAAATACTCGGCTGAGAAGCTGACATCTCCCAGCGGAAAACGGGAAGTGATCATAGTCGCTCTGCTCCTTTTATTCATTATGATACCCCGGTCCGCACGGCGGCGGGGCGGTGCGCGGGCCTAAGAAGGCGGCGGACCACTTTTATTATACAACTTTATGAGGAAGCTGTACAGCACATAATTGCTGACAGAAAGAAAAAAGTCAGGCGCGGCTTACCCGTCTCGGTCTGTTTCGACACCACAAAGCCGGTATACTGAAAGACAGACAGAGCCGCAAAGGGCCGCGTTCCTGCTGTTAGTATAGCACAAAATCCTTCGCAGTGCATCCATTTCGTGAATATTTATCCGACGAAACAAAAGGTGATTGTGAATAAAATATAAAAGATGGCGCAGACATCTTTATCTTACTATGAAAAAGTGCTAAAATCTAAGGTGGCAAGAGTAAGACTGTATCCGGCGCAGGATGCCGGGGCATTCGGCTGCCAAGGTGCTGAAGACAGGAATTTGCTGCGGCTGCACAGGAGCTGCGGCCCGGCGGCGGAAAAGTTCACAATAGGAGTTGTTTTCATGAATATTCTGTTTTTCCTTTCCCCCAAGCAGGATCTGATGTATGTGTACGATGACTTCACCCTTCGCCAGACGCTGGAAAAATGGGAGAACAACCGCTACGCATCCATCCCGGTGCTCAACCGCAAGGGAGAGTATGTGGGAACTCTGACGGAAGGGGACATCCTCTGGGGGCTGAAAAAGTTCCACGGCCTCGACCTTGAGGCGGCAGAGGACATCCCCATCCGGGATTTTGCCCACAAGCGGGACTACAAGGCCGTCACGGTCACCACGAGCATGGACCAGCTCATCGAGGCGGCCATGAACCAGAACTTCGTCCCCGTCGTGGATGACCGGGGAATGTTCATCGGCATCGTCCGCCGTCAGGCCATCATCCGCTACTGCTACGACCGCTCCCGCGCTGCCGCCGCAGAGCAGCGCAGAAAGCCCGAAAAGCAGGAAAAACGAGTCCCGGTTTCTGCCGGGGTGCAGTAAAACAGGAAAAGGCCCCGCCGCTCTGCATGAAATGTGCAGGGCAGCGGGGTCTTTCTATGCCTGTGGGAAGGGGAGAGTGGTGCTTCAGCCCACGGTGAGGCTGGAATCGGTGAACCGGTGGGTCAGGACAGCCTCGGCGTCCTCGCCGCCCATCGCCAGCAGCTCGTCCACCGAGAGGGTGGTGGAGCAGAGGACGGTCTGGAAGGCGATGGTCTCGATGCCCTCAGCCCGCAGCTGACGCAGCGCGGCCAGCGAGATGCGGAAGGAGGCTGTGAGCCGTCCGACGCAGACGGTGAGGGTGTTGCCGCTCTGGGTGCTCGTGTAGGAGATGCGCTGGCCGTCCTTGTCGGTGACAGTCAGGCCGGGGAGGGGAGAGGCGGGTGCGGACGGGGCGGAAGAGCCGCCGTCAGAAGAGGAAGAAGACTCCTCCGGCTCCACAGGGCGGGGGGTAGAGACCTGATCGATGACCTTGCCGTCGGCATCGGTGGCGGTGACTTTTGCGCCCGGACCCAGCTTGTCCTTGATGGTGTCGAGGACAAGCTCACTGCCGTTCTGCGAGAGGGCCTTGCCGTTGGGACTGCCGGCCTTGGCGGTCAGCTCAAGGCTACCCGACAGATCGATGACGCTGCTGTAGATGCCGCTGCCGCCGCCGGTGCTGCCGTTACCGCCAGCGGCTTCGACCGTACCGCCGGAGATGGCGACACGGTCGAAGCTGCAGATGCCGTAGCCGCCGACTTTGCCGCCGTAGCCGCCAGCGGCGTTGACCGTATTGCCGGAGATGGTGACGACGCCGCCGCTGCGGATGCCGTCGCCGCCGTAGCCGTCTTTGCTGTCGCCGTTACCGCCCTTGGCGGTAACCGTACCGTCGGAGACGGTGAGGCCGCCGCCGCTGCGGATGCCATCGCCGCCGACGAGGCTGCCGCCGTTACCGCCATTGGCAGTGACCGTACTACCGCCGGAGATGGTGGTATTGGTGCTGGAGATACCGTCGCCGCCGTTGCCGCCGCCGCTGCCGCCATTGGCGGTGACCGTACCGCCGGAGACGGTGAGGCTGCCGCTGCTGCTGTAGATGTAGATGCCGCTGCCGCCGTTGCTGTTCTCGCCGGTACCGCCGGTACCGCCAGTGGCGTTGACCGTACCGCCGGAGATGGTGACGCCGCCGCTGCTGAAGGTGCGGATACCGCTGCCGCCGGAGCCGTCTGCGCCGCTGCCGCCAGTGGCGGTGACCGTACCGCCGGAGATGGTGAGGCTGCCGCTGTGGATGCCGTCGCCGCTGTCGCTGCCGCCGCTGCTGCTGCCGCCAGTGGCGTTGACCGTACCGCCGGAGATGGTGACGCCGCCGCTGCTGAAGATGCCGCTGCCGCTGCCACCTTGGGCCGTCAGGCTGTTATTTTCGCCGCCGGAGATGGTGAGGCTGCCGCTGCTGGAGATGCCGCTGCCGCCGTTACCACCGGTGAGAGAGTTGTCGCCCTTCAGGGTCAGCGTCACGTCGCCTTTCGAAGTGAGGGCGGAACCGGAGTCGGCCTTGATGTTCACGTTGTCCAGCGTGACCTCGACCTTATCGTTCTTATCGTTGGTCTCGATGGTCACGGTGTGGGAAGAAGCGGTGTCCTTGTCACTATTTGTGATGATGGTGTCGGTGTCATTTTTGGTGGTCACATTGTTCTGGGTGACGTCGTTGCCGGTCTCGCCCGCTTTCACGGTGATGTCACCATTTTCGATGGACCATGTCCCTGCAAAGGCCGGGGCGGCAAGGGTGGTGAGCATTACGGCAGTCAGGATAAACGCTGCTGCCCGCTGAGAGGCCGGACGGGGTGAATCGATCCCCCCCGTATGGAGAGGGCGGCCCAGAACACGCATCGCAAGCTTACGATAAGACAGCATACAAAAACCTCCTTTGAACGGTGAAAAGAAATGGTGAGACCGTAGAATATCAGGTTGCTTTGAATATACCACATCTGCGGAGAAAAAATCAACAAAACCTGCGTGAATCGCCCTGTTTCCTGCGTGAATGGAGAAGTTCGGACAGATTTTGGCTCTGACAAAGAGTCTGTTTATCGCTGTGCGGAGAGGGCAAGGACGCCGACAGAGAGCTTTTTGCGCCTTTTTGCTCAAAAAACTTCCTGAAGATACATTTTATTGGACATTTATTCTGCTATACTCCTGTCAGAACAAAAAGACACAGGAGGGAAGAGGAATGAAAGACATTGAGCTTCGGTATGTGGGCGGTCATGTGGAGGTGTATACGGGGGAGGGCGCGTTCCTGTTCTCGGCGGACACCCTGCGGGAGGCGATGGAAGAGCTGGATGCCGCCTGATGCATTCCCGGAAATACCGGAAAGCACCGGGCGGGAGTTAGAAAATACTAATGTAAAATGAATGTAAAATTCAAGAAAAGAACCGTCTAAGGAGACCCGGAAATCTTAAAATTCCGGTCAAAAAAGTGATTTTCCTGTAAAATAATGCTTGTTGAGCCGGGGGGTTCGATGCTATAATAAAAAGGACGGCGTTTTGCGTATGGAGAGCTAAGCACAGCCGTCTTGTGCAATGGAGCAATAGGAAGATTTTAGGAGCATTGTTTTATGGACATTACACACATCACCTCTCTGCTGGGCGGTATTGCGCTGTTCCTGTATGGCATGTCGATCATGGGTGCCGGCCTCGAAAAGCTGGCTGGCGGCAAGATGCAGGGCGTATTGCAGAAACTGACTTCGTCCACCATCAAGGGCGTCATTTTCGGTACCCTCATCACCGGCGTCATCCAGTCGTCGGCCGGCACGGTCGTCATTTGCGTCGGCCTCGTCAACTCCGGCATCATGACCCTTACGCAGTCGGTAGGCGTTATCATGGGTGCAAACATTGGTACTACGGTCACCGGTCAGCTCATCCGCATGGCGGATATTTCGGGCGACAGCCTCATCCTGACCCTCATCCAGCCCAAGACGTTTGCGCCGGTGGTGGCGTTTATCGGCTGCATTTTTTATGTATTTATCCGCAACGCGAAGAAAAAGAACATCGGCCAGATCATGCTGGGCTTCGGCATCCTGTTCACGGGCATGAGCCTGATGGACACCGGCGTGTCGCCCCTGCGTGAGAGCGCAGCGTTCCAGGAGCTGTTCGTCACCATGACCAACCCCATCCTCGGCGTTCTCGTGGGCGTGGTGGTCACGGTCATCATCCAGTCCTCTTCGGCCTCTGTGGGTATCCTGCAGGCGCTGTCCAGCACCGGCCTCGTCACCTTCAGCTCGGCCATCCCCATCGTGCTGGGCGCCCACATCGGCACGGCCTTCACCCCCCTGCTGACCATCGGCGGCTCCTCCAAGGACGGCAAGCGCGCCGCCCTCATCCACCTGTACTTCAACATCATCGGCAGCGTCATCCTGCTGGCGCTGGTCTATGCAGTCCAGTTCACCATCGGCATCCCCATGTGGGGCGATGTGATGAACAAGAGCAGCATTGCAAACATCCACACCATGACCAGCGTCATTGCGATGCTGTTCTTCCTGCCCTGCAGCGGCGTGCTGTCCAGGCTGGCCATGATGACCGTGCCGAACAGCGCGGAGGAGGCGCAGGAGCTGAGCATGCCTGTGTTGGATGAGCGTCTGTTCAAGAGCCCGGCTGTGGCTCTGCAGCAGGCGAAGAACGCGGTGGTCAAGATGTCCCGCCGCGCAGCCCGCAACGTCGGCCTCGCCACCCCGCTGCTGCTCAAGATGGACGAGGACGTCGTGAGTGCCATCGATGTCCGCGAGAACCTCATCGACCGGATGGAGGTGGACATCTCCAACTACCTCATCAAGCTGGCAGACCAGGAGCTGGGCGACGCGGAGAGCCATGAGGTGACCGAGCTGCTCAACTTTGTCACCGAGTGCGAGCGCATCGGCGACTATGCAGTCAACATTAAAGAAAAAGCGCAGGAGCTGACCGACAAGGAAGTCACCTTCAGCGAGAAGGCACAGCAGGAGCTGAAGCTTCTCGACAATGCGCTGGAAAAGATACTGACCCTCACCACGGACGCCTTCGAGTTCGACGACGCCCGGACCGCCAGCCAGGTGGAGCCGCTGGAACAGGTCATCGACATCCTCGTGGAGCGGCTTCGTGCGCAGCACATCAAGCGCCTGAAAGATGGTGCCTGCTCCATTGATACTGGTGTCGTCTATCTCGATGTGCTGAACAATGTAGAGCGTATCTCGGACCACTGCTCCAACATCGCCGCCCGTCTGGTGGGCATGGAGGCAGGCGAGGACTATGACTCCCATACCCTCAAGAACATGATGCACCACAACCCCACCAAGGAATATATGCTCAACTACGAGCAGTGCCGCAGGGACTACCTCGTTCCGCTGGAACAGCTCGAAGCCTGATTTTGATAAAGTATAAAAACAGTGCAGACCTCCCCGGGGATGTCTGCACTGTTTTTGTTTATTCACCCAGGTCTTCCAGCAGCGCCCGGAGGGCCGTTTCGCCGGTGACGTAGAGGCCCTGCTTGAGCCGGAGGGCATCGGCCTCGGGCAGAAGATTGACATAGATGCCGGTGCGCAGGAGCCGCTTGTCGGGCAGTCCGTTGTCGAAGCAGGTGTAGACGACCACCCGCCCGCCCTCGTCGCAGAGGTAGAAATCGGTGCCGCTCTGCCCGGCGGAGCCCTGCGCGGCCAGACCTGGCTCGGAGGCCGGCGTCTCTTCGCCGGAGTCGGCAGGGAAGGGGAGACTGGGCAGGGCCATCCAGAACAGGCTGAACACGATGGTAAAAATGCACAGCGCATAAAAAATGCAGAGCCAGACCTTGCGCATGGCAGTGGACTCCTTTCGGCTGAAATGGTGTTTCAGACGGTAGTATGTGCAAAAGAAAACTGCCTCAGACAGGAATGCAGAATTTTCACACCCGGATGCTGTACTTTGGCGGGGCAGATGTGCTATACTAACATCGTATCCGGTCGATTTCCCCCTTGCGGAAGCGGGCGGCGCGGACTATAATGTATTATTATGGCTGTGGGCAGTCTGGCCGCAGCAGGAACAGCAAACGGCATCGTCAGAGGATGCTTTGAGATGCAGAACAGTGAAAATTGCGATAGGAGGCGATCCTTATCTCAAACAATGAAAGACGGAGACTCCACAGTGATGGTGCGCTCCGGGAGCAGCGGCCCGCAGCGGAGCAGAACCGGCGGGTCCGTGAGCCCCGCGGACCGCAGGAGCAGGAAGAAAAGCACGGCCATCCCGTTCTCGGATTTCTGGGCCGGACCATCGTCACCCTCGTCTGTCTGGGCATTATGGCGGGCAGTCTGGTGGCAGTGGGCGCTGTATACTATGTGGTGCAGGCTACGGCCAGTGACGGCGACCTGCTGGACCTCGACAACATCGAACTGAGCCAGTCGAGCCTTGTGGTGGCCACCGACCCCGACACCGGCGCACAGGTGGAGTACGCCACCCTGCGCTCCTCCAACAGCCACCGCGTCTGGGCGGATCTCGAGCAGATCCCCACCAACCTACAGTATGCATTCATCTGCACCGAGGACAAAGACTTTTACAGCGAGCCGGGCGTCAACTTCAAGCGCACCATCGGCGCGATGATCAATGAATACCTGCTGCCCATCTACAGCTCCAAGCAGGGCGCCTCTACGCTGGAACAGCAGCTCATCAAGAACCTGACCAGCGACAAGAGCGCCAGCGGCATCGAGGGCGCACTGCGCAAGCTGCGCGAGATCTACCGCGCCCTCATCCTGAGCCGCAGCTACTCCAAGGAGACCATTCTGGAAGCCTACCTGAACACCATCAGCTTCACAGGTACCATCCAGGGCGTCCAGACGGCGGCAAACGAGTACTTCGACAAGGATGTCAGCGAGCTGACCCTCTGGGAGTGCGCGTCCATCGCGTCCATCACCAAGAATCCCACCAACTATAACCCCTACACCAACCCCGAGAATCTCATCAACCGCAGGAACTTCCTGCTCTACAATATGTGGCAGCAGGGTGTCATCTCGGAGGATGATTACCGCAACGCCGCTGCCCAGCCGCTGGTGCTGGCAGAGACGGACAACACGAAGAAGAGCAGCTCCACCACCTCTTACTTCACCGATGCCCTCTTCAACGAGGTGGTGAAGGACATCATGGCTAAGGAGGGCGTGGACGAGTCCACCGCCCAGAGTATGCTCTACACCGGCGGCTATACCATCGAGGCAACGGTCAACCCCAAGATCCAGACCGCGATGGAGAACCTGATGCTCAACACCGACGACGCCTACTTCCCGGCCGGCTGGCATGAGGAAGAGGTGACCAGCATCTCCGACGACGATGTGCAGGTCTACAACGAGGACGGCACCCCCAAGACCCGCACTGGCGACGACGGTACGGTCTACTATTACCGCAACGTCCGCACGCAGGCGGCGATGGTCACGCTGGACTATGACGGCAATGTCATCGCCATGGTGGGTGGTCTGGGCGAAAAGACCAAGAGCCTTTCCCTGAACCGCGCCTACGGCGTCACCCGTCAGACCGGTTCTACCATCAAGCCCATCGGCGCCTATGCGCTGGGCATCGAGTATGGTCTGGTCAACTGGTCTACCATGCTCAACAACTCGCCCCTCTACCTCAAGCAGGACATGGTCATCCGTGACGAGGACTACTGCCGCCGGAACGGCCTCATGGGTCTGACGGACAAGCAGCTGAAAGCCTACCCCAACGCATGGCGCAGCTGGCCCCGCAACTACGGCGGCAACTACGGCGACGGCTCCGACCTGCCGCTCTGGAACGGCCTCGCACGCTCCCTGAACACCATCGCCATCCGCGTTGGCGACCTCGTGGGCGCGAACAACATCTTCAACTTCGTCTACAATACCCTGCAGCTCAGCACGCTGGACCCCGTCAACGATGTGGGCCTTGCACAGATGGTCATGGGCAGCCAGACCCACGGCGTCACCCCGATGGCGCTGGCGGCGGCGTTCCAGATCTTCTACGACGGCGAGTACACCACGCCTCACCTCTATACCCGTGTGCTCGACCGTGACGGCAACATCTATATGGAGAGCAACGACACCAGCTATCAGGCTCTGACGCCCCAGACGGCCTATGTCATGAACCGCCTGCTGAAGAACGTCCTGTTCTCCAGCGTCGGTACGGCCAGCGGCCGCTACCCCAACTCCAACGGTATGGAGGCCTTCGGCAAGACCGGTACGGCCAGCGATGAGAAGGACCTGTGGTTCGTGGGCGGCACGCCCTATTACGTCACCGCTGTGTGGTGGGGCTACGATGCACCTTATGATATGACCAAGACCCTCGGCAAGCAGCAGGCCAAGACCCGCACCTGCGTCACGGCCTGGAAGGCCCTGATGGAGCAGGTCCAGGCAGACCTGCCCTATAAGGCATTCCCGGCGGCTGACGGCGTCGTGGAGCGCAGCTACTGCACCCAGAGCGGCCTGCTGGCCAGCGGCTCCTGCCCGAGCACGGCAGTGGGTTACTACCGTGCCGACGACCTGCCCGACGTCTGCAATTATTCCCACGGTCAGGCAGCTGTCGCCAGCGAACCCCTCGCGCCTGAGCCGGACACCACCAACCTGGACACCGACTGAGGTAAAAATCATACTTTTCGGCACATTGGGTTGCAGATTCGGTGCGCTGAAGGGGTACTTCACGGCTCAAAACTGGATAATCTGACAAAATAGCATCCGACCTCTTGCAATGCAGGGAGTCGGATGCTATTATATTTTCTGCAAGAACACTTGTGTTTGAGAGGTGAACAAGTTGGAACGCCGTTTTTATCTGGTGGATGCGCAGGTCCTGCCGGAAGTTTTCCTCAAGGTCGTCCGGGCCAAGGAGCTTCTGGCCAGCGGAGAGGCACGCAGCATTTCGGCTGCGACCCGCAGTGTAGACCTGTCGCGCAGTGCATTTTATAAATATAAGGACTGCATTTTCGACTCGGAGAATGGCCGCGAGGTCATCACTGTCATGGCGACCCTGCGGGACGAGACGGGTGCATTGCAGAGCCTTCTGGCCGGCATCAGTGCCGCCGGTGCCAGCATCGTGACCATCAATCAGTCTACTCCGGAGAACGGAGCCGCGCTGGTGGCTGTCACCATCCGCACCGACACCATGCAGATGACCCCCGAGGAGCTGACGGAAAAGCTTTCGCGCCAGCGGATGGTCGTGGGCGTACACTGCGGATACAATCTGTGACAGTACATTCATAGAAAAAAGGAACGAGGGCAGTATCATGGCAAAAATCGCGATTCTGGGCTTTGGCACGGTGGGCAGCGGTGTGTACGAGGTGCTCTGCCGCAACGCCGCAGGCGTCTCCCGCCGCGCAGGCGAACCGGTGGAGGTCAAGTACATCCTTGACCCCAAAGATTTCTCGGATCATCCGGCTGCACAGCTGTTTATAAAGAATTTTGACGCCATTCTGGAAGACCCCGAAGTGAAGGTCGTCGTCGAGACCATCGGCGGCACTCGCTTCGCTTACCCTTATGTCAAGGCCTGTCTCGAGAGCGGTCGGAGCGTCTGCACCTCCAACAAGGAGATGGTGGCCACCTACGGCGCAGAGCTGCTGGCTCTGGCCAGGGCACACAACTGCGCCTTCCTGTTCGAGGCTTCCGTGGGCGGCGGCACGCCCATCATCACCCCGATGCACCAGTGCCTCGCGGCCAACGTCATCACCGAGGTGGAGGGCATCGTCAACGGCACCACCAACTTCATGCTCACCAAGATGGTGCGGGAGAATCTGGGCTTTGACGAGGCTCTGAAGATCGCTCAGGAGCTGGGCTACGCCGAGACGAAGGACCCCGGCGACGATGTGGACGGCCGCGACGCCTGCCGTAAGATCGCCATCCTGTCTTCGCTGGTCTGCGGCCACCAGATCTACCCTCAGAACATCCCCACCCGCGGCATCCGCGACATCACGGTGGATGATGTGGCTGCGGCAGAGAAGCTGGGCTGCGTCATCAAGCTCATCGCCTGGATGAAGCGGGGCGAGGACGGCAGCGTTGCCGCCGGTGTCGAGCCCTGCCTCGTGCCGAAGGCAAACCAGCTGGCCGGTGTCGATGACGTCTTCAATGCCGTCCTCGTCAAGGGCGATATGCTGGGCGACGTGGTCTTCTACGGCAAGGGCGCGGGCAAGCTGCCCACCGCCAGTGCTGTCGTGGCCGACGTGGTGGACGCCCTCAAGAACGGCGTCAAGGTCCACGACAGCCTGTTCTGGCAGCCCGCCGAGCCGGTGGAAGGAATGCTCACCGACCCCGCTCCCGCCGCATACTATGTGCGTGTGGAAGGCATCGCCCCGGCGGTGGCCGAGGCCATCTACGGCAAGGGCCATGTGGTGGAAGAGCATTTCGACGGCTGCTCCTACTTTGTGGACAGCGCCGACGACAAGGCTCTGGCCGAAGCAGCCCGCAAGGTAGAGGCCATGGGCGGCAGCGTGAAGCTGGTGCTCCGCCGCCTGCCTGAGGACGCCTGAGCGTGAGAGAAGAGGGAACTGCGATGAAGATAAAAGTTTCCGTCCCGGCCACCAGTGCTAACATCGGCTCCGGCTTCGATGCGCTGGGTCTGGCTGTGACCTTGTACAATACCGTGACATTCGAAGAGAGCGACCATCTGGACATCTCGGCGGCGGACGACACCCGCATCCCCCGCGGCGAGACCAATCTGGTCTACCGCTCGGCCAAGGGTCTATTCGATAAGGTCGGCAAGACCATGCCGCCCCTCAAGCTCGTCCAGACCAACGCCATCCCGATGGCCCGGGGCCTCGGCTCGTCCTCGGCCTGCATCATCGCGGGCCTGCTGGGTGCGAACCGGATGCTGGGCGATGTACTCAACACACAGGAGCTGCTGACGCTGGCTACCTCCATCGAGGGCCACCCGGACAACGTGGCACCGGCCCTTCTTGGCGGTCTGACCAGCAGCGTTTTCGAAGACGGCGTCGTCTACTCCGTCAAGCGGGATGTGGACGAGAGCCTCTGCTTCGCGGCCATCGTGCCGGACTACAAGCTGCTGACCGAAGCCGCCCGTGCGGCTCTGCCCAAAGAGGTCACCCACAAGGATGCGGTGTATAACCTGTCCCGTGCGGCCCTCATCCCGGCGGCGTTCTGCGAGGGCCGCCACGACCTGCTGGCCATTGCCACCGAGGATAAGCTCCACCAGCCCTACCGGATGCCCCTGATGCCCGGCTCGAAGGAAGTCTTCGATATGGCGCGGCTCTGCGGTGCCAAGGCGGTGTACGTCTCGGGTGCCGGCAGCACCGTAATGGCTGTGGCCGAAAAGGCCAACGCCGAGAAATTCTACTCCAAACTGGAAAAGGGCCTCGAGCTGCTGGAAGGCTTGGACGGATGTGAAGCATTTACACTGCTGCGGCTGGATGCCGACAATACCGGTGCGACAGTGGAATGATAAACAGGACCGGAAGTGCAAGACCGCTTCCGCCCGGTGTACCCCTCACACACTGAGGGAGCAAAAAGAGGAGAGTGACAAGATATGGCGTTGATCGTACAGAAGTTCGGCGGTTCTTCGGTGAAGGACCGGGACCGTATCTTCAACGTGGCCCGCATCGTGGCCAACACCCACAACGCGGGAAATGACGTGGTCGTGGTAGTGTCCGCACAGGGCGACACCACCGACGACCTCATCACAAAGGCAGCAGAGATCACCCACAACCCTTCTGCCCGTGAGATGGATATGCTGCTGGCAGCAGGCGAGGAGATCAGTATCGCCCTGCTGGCTATGGCTCTGAACGAGCTGGGCTGCCATGCCACCAGTCTGACCGGCTGGCAGGCAGGCTTCCGCACCGACCGTGCTTACACCAAGGCCCGCATCACCAAGCTGGAGACCGAGCGCATCTCTTCGGAGCTGGAGCGCAACCGCGTCGTCGTCGTGGCAGGCTTCCAGGGCCTGAACAAGCTGGACGACATCACCACACTGGGCCGCGGCGGTTCCGACACCAGCGCTGTCGCCATCGCAGCAGCGCTCCACGCCGACCGCTGCCAGATCTTTACCGACGTGGAGGGCGTCTACACCGCCGACCCGCGCAAGGTGCGCAACACCCGCAAGCTGGATGAGATCACCTTCGACGAGATGCTGGAACTGGCATCCCTCGGCGCACAGGTGCTCAACAACCGCAGCGTGGAGCTGGCTAAAAAGTATAATGTGGAGCTGGAGGTCCTCTCCAGCCTGAACCCCGTGCCCGGCACGGTCGTCAAGGAGGTTGTAAAAGACGTGGAAGGTATGCTGATCAAGGGTGTCGCAAAGGACACCGACGTTGCTGTTATTACGATCCTGAATGTTCCCGATGAGCCGGGTACCAGCTTCAAGATCTTCGGCCTGCTGGCCCAGAAGAATATCAACGTGGACATCATCCTGCAGTCCACCGGCCGCGACGGCAAGAAGGACATCAGCTTCACCTGCGCGGAGAGCGAAGCTGAGACTGCTCTGCGCGTCCTGCGCGAGAACGCAAAGTTCGACCAGGTCACCTGCGACGAGACCTGTGCCAAGGTGTCCATCGTGGGTGTCGGTATGCAGAGCCACAGCGGCGTGGCCTCCAAGATGTTCGAGGCTATGTCCAACAACAACATCAACATCAAGATGATCTCCACCAGTGAGATCAAGATCTCCTGCATCATCGACCGTGAGGACGCTGACAAGGCTGTCAGCGCTATCCACGAGATGCTGTTCGAGTAAGACGTGGCTTCAAAGCCGCCGTGCCGTGCGTCCTGCGCCGGTGCGGCGGCTTTTTGCGTACACAATTTTTTTACAGCCCCTGCCGTTTACACCCAGATAAAAGGGGTGTATAATATTATTATGTGCCTGTATCCAGGGCGAACGTCAAAAACAGGAAGGAAGCTGCATCATGGAGCAAAATCGACCCGTACCCCGCCGCGCTCTGTCGCCGAAAGAACGCCGCCGGAGACACCGTATCCGCCTCGTGCGCAACTGGACGGTCTTTCTGCTCAGCTGCGGTGCGGTCATGGCTGTGATGACCGGCGGCATCCTCTGGCTGCTGCCCAGGGCCTATGCCCTCATCGCACCGCCGACGGCCTTCGAGGCCCGGGAGTATGAGGGCGGCGCGGAGACGGACCTTTCGGATAAGCGCCTCGTGCTGGTGAATGCAAACCTTCCCCTGACGGAAGAGCCGACGCCGGAGCTGGCTGTGGCCGATGATGCCACCGGCGTTTCGCTGGAAGCCGAGGCTGCCGCAGCCTACCGCGAAATGGCCGAGGCCGCGAAGCAGGATGAGATAGAGCTGGTGCTGACGGCAGGGTATCGGGATGCCGCCGCCCGCCAGAGCGCCTATGAGGCTGCTGTCCAGAGCTACCGGGAGTCCGGCTGCTCGGAGGAAGAGGCCACTGCCAAGGCTGCGACCGTCCAGCCTGCGCCGGAGGCCAGCGAATATGCCACCGGCTACGGTGCCGACATCCTCGCGGCAGACAGCATGGAGAAGGACACCGGCTTCGCCGACACCCGTGCCTATGAGTGGCTGGAAGCCTATGCCGCAGAGCACGGCTTCATCCTGCGTTGGCCGCAGGAGCGTCAGGCCGCTACCGGCATGGTGTTTGAGCCGTGGCACTGGCGGTATGTGGGCAGGGACAACGCCCTCGCCATCCGCGCCTCCGGCCTCTCGCTGGAAGAGTATCTGGCGCTGGAACAAACGAAATAATACAAAAGGACGATAGAACATTGAGACGATTCCAAATCGCGCCCGGCGTCCACCTCTCGTATGACGCCGCGCAGAAATTCAACCGCTGCCGCATCAGCATCCACTTCGCGTTCCCGGCCCGCCGCGAGACGGCCACGGCCCACGCGCTGCTGCCGCTGGTGATGGAGCGGGGCTATGCCGACTGCCCCGACATGACCCAGATGACCAAAAAGCTGGCCCGCCTCTACGGCGCCGACCTGACCGTGGACGCCCGCCCCATGGGCTGCAGCCACAACCTCTGCGTCAGCATCACCGGCATCAAGGACCAGTTCGCACTGGAAGGGGAGAAGCTGACGCAGGAGTACGCCGCACTGGCCCTCGGCACGGCGTTCCACCCCTATTTTGTGGGCAGCACCTTCGACCCCGAGGCCGTGGGCATCGAAAAGCAGATGCTGAAGAAGGCGCTGGAAGACGAAGTGAACGACAAGCGCCTTTACTGCCAGCGGCAGGCCAACCGCGAGTTCTTCGGAGACAGCCCCGCCGGTGTCCGGCAGGAGGGCTACTTAGAAGAAGTGGACGGCCTGACGCCCGAAGCGCTGACCGAGGCATACTACGAGATGCTGCGGACGGCGAACATCGAGCTCATCGTGCTGGGCTGCGACGAGGCCAGCACCACCGCCGTGAAGGACGCTCTTCTGGCGGAGCTTTCGGCCATCGACCGCGCCCCGCTGCCCCGGGCGGAGAATATCGCCATGCCCCGGCGGGAGCCGGTGCGGAAGGTGGAGCACTTCGACACCACGCAGGCCAAGCTCTGTATGCTGTTCACGCTGGGCCGGCCCATGCAGCCTGAACAGCTGGCCGCTGTCCGGCTGGCGATGGCCCTCTACGGCGGCAGTGTGACCAGCCGCCTTTTCCTGAACGTCCGGGAGCGCGACCATCTGTGCTACTACTGCTCGTCGTCCTTCCAGAGCTTCACGGGCAGCATGGCCGTCAACAGCGGCGTCGAGCACGCCGACGCGGCCCGCGCTGAGCAGGCGGTGCTCAAAGAGCTGGCGGATCTCTGCGACGGCCCTATTACCGACGAAGAGCTGGAAGACTGCCGCCGGGGCCTGCTGGCCGGGATGAACGGCCTGGAGGATACGCTGGGCGGCATCGAGACATGGTACTATATGGAAGTGCTGCGGGGCGGCCCGGTGCAGACGCCGGACGACGCCCGCCGCGCCCTGCTGGCGGTGACCAGGGAAGATGTGCGAGATATTCTGAAGCAGTTCACCCTGTCGGTGAGCTGTCTGCTGACGCGGGAGGAGGGGAATGGAAATGGCTGAGAACACCCAGAGCGTGCTGGAACGCACCGCCGCTGACCAGTGGAAAGTTCTGCCCTCGGGGCTGACCGTACTCGTCCGCCCCATGCCGGGCTACTCCGGCACCCATGTCATTTACGCCACCCGCTTCGGCTCCATCGACCGGGATTTCCGGCTGGGGGAGCGGGAAGTGCATCTGCCCGCCGGTGTGGCCCATTTCCTCGAGCACAAGATGTTCGAGGATGAGGACGGCGATGCCTTTGCAAAGTTCGCCAAGACTGGCGCGAATGCCAATGCTTTCACGGCCTTTGACCGCACCTGCTACCTCTTTACGGCCACGGAACAGCTGGACGAGAGCCTTGACGTGCTGCTGGGCATGGTGGGACACCCCTACTTTACAGAGCAGACCATCGCCAAAGAGCAGGGCATCATCGGGCAGGAGATAAAGATGTACGACGACAGCCCTGACTGGCGGCTCATCACCGGCCTGTGCGAGTGTCTGTATCACAGCCACCCCATCCGCAGCGATATTGCGGGAACGGTGGAGAGCATCGCGGAGATAACGCCGGAAATGCTCTACGACTGCTGCAAGGCGTTCTATGCGCCGGGCAATATGGTGCTGGCCGCAGCGGGCAACACCAGCATGGAGCAGATCCTGGCTGCCTGCGCCCGCCACGGCCTGATGGACGAGCGCCCGGCGGAAAAGGTCGAGCGCCTGCTCCGCCCGGAGCCGATGACGCTGGCGGCGGCCGAAAAGACCATCGCCATGCCCATCGCCAAGTCCTGCTTCGGTCTGGGCTTCAAAGAAGAGCCGCTGCCATTCGGCGACCTGCGCAGTGAGATGCTGTACGAGCTCATCCTCTGCTGCATCTGCGGCGGGATGTCGCCGCTCTACCGCCGCCTCTACGACGAGGGCCTGACCAACCCGGGCTTCGGCGGTGAGGTGCTGCGGGTGGACGGATGCTGCTGCATCCTCTTCACCGGCGAGAGCGACCAGCCCGACACCGTCCGGCAGCTTCTGCTGGACGAGATCGAGCGGGTGCGCAAAGAGGGCGTAGACCGGGAGATCTTCACCCTCTGCAAGAACGAAAAATACGGCCAGCTCATCGAAAATCTGGAAAACGTCGAGGATTCGGCCAGCCAGATGGCAGATTTCGCGCTGGCAGGCCAGACTGTGGCCCAGCAGATCACCATGCTGGCGGGCCTGACGGCAGAGGACGCCGACGCGGCATTGCAGCACATCCTGCGGCCTGAGCGGATGGCCGTGATGTACATTGAGCCGGACGGCACTGCCGTTGAGGACGAGGCAGAAGAGGAGACGGAAGAATGACGAATCTGGTACAGTTCCCGGGCCTCGGCCTCAGCTTTGAGCTGAGCCGGGTAGCCTTCAGCATCGGCGACATGGATATTTATTGGTACGGCGTCTGCATCGCCTTCGGCCTCTGCCTCGCATTGGTCTTTGCGTTCCGCCGCTGCACGGAGTTCGGCATCGACGCCGATTCGATGGTGGATGTCATCCTCATCGGCGTGGTGCTGGGCATCGCCAGCGCCCGCCTGTATTATGTGGCGATGGCACCCTATAATTACGATACCATCTGGGATGTGCTGGCCGTCCGCGACGGCGGTCTGGCCATCTACGGCGGCATCATCGGCGCCTTTGTGTTCGGCGGCCTGGCCTGCAAATGGCGGGGCGTGCCGGTGCTGCCCATGTTCGACCTGGCCGGCATGGGCTTCCTCATCGGACAGGGCTGCGGCCGCTGGGGCAACTTCTTCAATCAGGAGGCTTTCGGCTGCAACACCACCCTGCCCTGGGGTATGTTCAGCGAAGCAACGGAAGATTATCTGATGGGCAGCACTGTCACGGTGCCGAAGGGCGTCACCATCGACCCCGCCATGCCCGTCCACCCTACCTTCCTCTACGAGAGCATCTGGTGCTTCGTGGGTCTGGCTCTGCTGGTGGCGTACATCAAAAAGCGGAAGTTCAACGGCGACATTGCCCTGCGCTACCTTGTCTGGTACGGCGCAGGCCGCTTCTGGATCGAATCTCTCCGCACCGACAGCCTGCTGCTGGTGCCGTCGCTCGGTCTGCGCGCTTCCCAGCTGGTGGCGGCTGCGGCCGTCGTGGGCGGTGTGGCACTGGAAATTTTCCTGACCCGGAAATATAAGTCCAGGCCTCTCATGGTGACGCTGGCCCTGACGGCAGAGAACCGCAGTCTGCTGGCGAAGGTGCGCAAGGCAGAGCCGGAATTTACGGTGGAGAGGGAAGAGCTGGTGGCTTCCAGCCCCCGCAAGCTCTTCCTCGAGCGCACGAATGCCTATAACGAGCGGGTGAAGCAGCAGCTCAAAGAGAAACTGGCAGAGAAAAACTGAAAATATTTCCGCAAAAGCGGGATTTTCCTCTTGAAATCCGCACATTTTTTTGCTATACTATTCTAGCCGCTTGGTGTGGGCGCCTCAAATGGCCCCTGTGAGGGCCTGCCTTTACGACCAGCGAGTACAACGAAAAGGAATGAACAAAATGTACGCAATCATTGTTACCGGCGGTAAGCAGTACCGCGTGGAGCAGGGCGACATCGTCTACATCGAAAAGCTGGACGTTGAGGCCGACTCCGAAGTGAAGTTTGATCAGGTTCTCGCTATTGGCGAGGAGGGTTCGGTCAAGGTTGGCGCTCCTGTTGTTGAGGGCGCTTCCGTTTCTGCCAAGGTCATCAAGAATGGCAAGGGCAAGAAGCTGAACATCATCACCTATCGCGCAAAGAAGCACAGTGCTCGCCGCATGGGCCATCGTCAGCCCTTCACCAAGGTTGAGATCACTGCGATCAACGGCTAAGTAGGAGGTATATTACAATGGCACATAAAAAGGGCGTAGGCAGCACCAAGAACGGCCGTGATTCTGCGGCTCAGCGTCTGGGCACCAAGCGTGCAGATGGTCAGTTCGTTCTGGCCGGCAACATCCTCGTTCGTCAGCGCGGCACTCACATCCAGCCGGGTGAGAATGTCGGCAAGGGCAGCGATGATACCCTGTTTGCTCTGGTCGACGGCACCGTTCGTTTCGAGCGCGTGGGCAAGAGCGGCAAGAAGTGCAGCGTCAAGCAGTAACTTCTTTCTAAAATCTGCAACACAGAGAGCCGGACCCTCGTGGCCCGGCTCTTTTTGATGAATTTCTTCTTCCTCGATCAGGCTCTCCTCGCTAGGGGAGCTGGACGCGCCAAAGCGCGGACTGAGAGGTTATTTTCAAATAAAAGCGCAGAAAATAAGCGCTGAGAAGAATTTTTTCTGAGAACAGGAGGGCCTGTATGGCAGCACAAACCAATTTTATCGACATCGCCACCATCTGGCTCCATGCCGGCAAGGGCGGCGACGGCGCAGTGAGCTTCCATCGTGAGAAGTTCGTGGCCGCTGGCGGCCCGGACGGCGGCGACGGCGGCCGGGGCGGCGACATCATTTTCGTCGTGGACGACCACCTCACCACTCTGATGGACTTCCGTTATAAGCGCAAGTACACCGCCGACGAGGGCGGCAAGGGCGGCGCAAGCCTCTGCCACGGCAAGAATGCCGAGAATCTCGTCATCAAGGTGCCTCTGGGAACGGTCATCAAGGACGCAGAGAGCGGCCTCGTCATCGCCGACCTGTCCGACCATACCCCTGTCACCATCGCCAGGGGAGGACGCGGCGGCTACGGCAATGCACACTTTGCCACCCCCACCCGCCAGATCCCCAAGTTTGCAAAGCCCGGTATGCCCGGCGAGGACATTCAGGTGACCCTCGAGCTGAAGCTCATCGCGGATGTGGGCCTCATCGGCTTCCCCAACGTGGGCAAGTCCACCCTCATCTCCACCATCAGCGCCGCAAAGCCGAAAATTGCAAACTACCACTTTACCACGCTGGTGCCGACGCTGGGCGTCGTGTCGGTGGGTGAGGGCGCAAGCTTCGTCTGCGCCGACATCCCCGGCCTCATCGAGGGTGCCAGCGAGGGCATCGGCCTGGGCCACGACTTCCTCCGCCATGTGGAGCGCTGCCGTCTGCTGCTGCACGTCGTGGACGTCTCCGGCAGCGAGTGCCGCGACCCCATCGAGGACTTCGAACAGATCAACGAGGAGCTGGCAAAGTTCAGCCCAGCTCTGGCCGAGCGTCCCCAGATCGTGGTGGGCAACAAGTGTGACCTTGCCACCGAGGAGCAGATCGACACCTTCCGCAAGTATGTGGAAGAGAAGGGCCTGACTTTCGTCCCCATCTCCGCCGCCACCATGCAGGGCGTCAGGGAGCTTCCGGGTCTGGTCTACAACCGCCTGAAGGACATTCCTGCCGTCCCCGTGTTTGCCCCCGAGTACAAGAAGCCCGAGGCAAAGGCCGGTGGCCGCGAGTTCACCATCAAGCGGATGGAGGCTCATGTCTGGAGCGTGGATGCACCCTGGCTGGAGTATATCCTGGCCGGCAGCAACGTGGACGACTACGAGAGCCTGCAGTATTTCCAGCGCCAGCTGGGCGAGAGCGGCATTCTGGACGCTCTGGTGCAGAAGGGCGTGCAGGAGAACGATACCATCCTCATCGGCGAGTATCAGTTCGATTATATTTTCTAAGCAAGAGCTTTTGCGGGATAAACCTCTCCGTCATTGCTTCGCAATGCCACCTGTCCTAGCGAGGAGAGGTCTTGGCATTTCGTGGGGCTTTCCCTCTTCGCCAGAGGCTCCCCTCGGTAGGGGAGCTGTCGAGCGAATGCGAGACTGAGAGGTTGAGCAAAGAAGAAGCTTTAAGAGGTATCCTATGAACGAACCCGAAAAGATCGACCCCCGGGAGCTGAGCCCGCTGGCACTGGCCTTCGTGGGCGACAGTGTACTGGAACTTCTGGTGCGGCAGCGGCTGGTGGAGCACCACCGTCTGTCGGCGGGAAAGCTCAACGCCGAAAAGGTCAAATACGTCTCGGCCCGGGCGCAGTTCCGGGAAGAGCAGCTGTTGGAGCCGCTTTTCACCGAGGACGAGCTGGCTGTCTTCAAGCGGGGCCGCAACGCCAGCAAGGCCAGTGTGGCCAAACACGCCTCCCCGGAGGAGTACCGCGCGTCCACCGGCTTCGAGTGCCTGCTGGGCTGGCTGTATCTGAACGGCCAGCTGAGCCGGGTGCATGAGCTGTTCGAGACGCTGTGGCAGTCGTTCGACCCCAACGAAAAATAACCGGAACACGCGAAAGCCCACTGCTTTCCGCACTGGGAAACAGTGCAAAGAGAGC
The DNA here is from genome assembly GCF_040094125.1 of Faecalibacterium longum. Lineage (NCBI taxonomy): Bacteria > Bacillati > Bacillota > Clostridia > Eubacteriales > Oscillospiraceae > Faecalibacterium > Faecalibacterium longum. Next base: position 4,077 of record NZ_JBBNIH010000061.1, on the reverse strand, counting down.
AGTGGGCTTTTTGTTGTCCCGCCAGATGGTCCGTTCGGGCGGGGCGGCGCTCAGCGCAGAGGCTTAGCGGCTGTTGCGGGCGGAGTTGTGAGCCGAGTTCTTGCCGCCCTCGTCGTCGGCACCCTTGGTGTACTGGTTGGGGTGCTTGTGCTCGTTGGTAGCAGAGTTCTGGCTGGAATTGGTGTTGCGGTTGGTGCTCTGATTGCTGGTGCGGTTCTGAGTCTGGTTCTTGCAGTTGGTGCTGCGGTTCTCGCTGCGATTTTCCATCGTATCGTCGCTCCTTTCGATTTCGGGAGGTGTTCTGTGCTCCCTGCCCATAGTTTGACCGGCTGCGGCGGCTTTATGCACCGCAGCCCGAAGGAGGTCTCATAAAAATGTCTGCCGAATATTTTAAAGCCCGGGAACGCGCCCTTCTGGGTGAGCGATACGATACGCTCTACGCTGCCCCGCAGGAGACAGCGGCCCGCGGCGTGACCGTCTCTGCCCTCCGCACTACGCCGGAAGAATTTGCGGCCCGGGCAGACTTCCCGCTGCGGCCCTCGCCCTTCTGCAAGGCGGCGTTCGTGGTGGAACAGCCCGACTTCAAGCCGGGCCGCCATCCCTACCATCACGCAGGCGTCTTCTACTCGCAGGAGCCATCGGCCTCGTCGGCAGCTCCGCTGCTGGGCGTCAAGCCCGGGATGCGGGTGCTGGATCTATGTGCTGCCCCCGGCGGTAAGAGCAGCCAGCTCGCCGCCGCTCTGCAGGGGCAGGGCCTGCTGGTGAGCAACGAATATGTCGCGGCCCGTGCAGAGATTTTGAAGAGCAACCTCGAGCGGATGGGCGTGTCCAACGCCGTCGTGCTAAACGAGACGCCCGCCCGCATCGCGGCGGCACTGCCGGAGTTCTTCGACCGCGTTCTGGTGGACGCGCCCTGCTCCGGTGAGGGGATGTTCCGCAAAGAGCCTGCCGCGCTGGCCCAGCACTGCGAAGCGCTGGTGAAGCAGTGCGCAGAGCTGGGCGCGGACATCCTCGACAGCGCCGCTGCGGCCCTCGCGCCGGGCGGCGAACTGGTCTACTCCACCTGCACCTTCGCGCCGGAAGAGGACGAGGGACAGGTGGCCGCATTTCTGCAGCGCCACCCGGAGTTCATGCTGGCCGATGTGCTGGGCAATGTGGACTATTCCTTCGGCAGTGAGGGTGAGGCCAACCGCACCGGTGGTCTGCCGCTGGATGTGAGCAAGGTGCGCCGCATCTGGCCCTGTCAGGGCGGTGAGGGTCACTTTATGGCCCGGCTCGTCAAAGCCGGTACGCCCCGGATTCTGCCGGCTCCCGGCGAGTACACCCCCGAAGAGCAGATCTGGCTGGCCGCTGCCGCCGAGGCAGGCAAAAAAGCCAAGGGCAGCAAACCACAGAAGGCTGCAAAGCCTGCGGATGCCCGCAGCGCCCGGCGGGAGAACAGCCGGGCTTGCCGAGAGGCTGTGCAGGGCCGCAGTTCCCGCATCCGGGACGCTGGGGGAGGGGATGCATCGCCCGCCCAGAGCCTCGCTGCATGGCGGGAATTTGCGGAGGAATATTTCCCGGAGCTGGCAAAGCGCCCTGCCGTGGTGCATGGCGGCGGCGTTCTGTTGCCGGCGGCTTTCCCGCAGACGAATCTTCACGTTTTGCGTGCAGGCGTCTTCGTGGGCAGTGTGCAAAAGGGGCGCTTCGTGCCGGAACATCATCTGTTCACGGCTTTCGGCGCGCTCTGCCAGAACCGTGAGGAACTGACCCTCGCCGACTCCCGAACCGTGGAATATCTCTCTGGCCGGGAGATAGAAGCTCACACCGCTGCCGATGGATGGTGCTGTGTGACGGTGGACGGCTGGCCGCTGGGAGGCGGCAAAGTGTCCGGCGGCAGGGTCAAAAACCATTATCCCAAGGCACTTCGTCTGCTGTAAAACGTAGTTTTTGGCAGAATAAACCGGAAAACCATCGGTACAAGGCTTGAACGCCGGTGGCTGTTGTGATAAAATAATAGAGTTAGATTTTGTGTGCTGCCACAATGCGGGCGACCACAGCCCGTCTGCCCGCAGGCGGAGATCACTGATAAAATACAGGAGGCTCTTTCCCATGTCTGGACATAGCAAATGGAACAATATCAAGCGCAAGAAGGAGAAGACTGACGGCGCAAAGGCAAAGGTCTTTACCAAGATCGGCCGCGAGATCAGCGTTGCCGTCCGTACCGGCGGCCCCAACCCCGCTTCCAACAGCAAGCTGGCTGACCTGATCGCCAAGGCAAAGCGTATGAGCGTGCCGAACGATAACATCCAGCGTATCATCAAGAAGGCCGAGGGCGGCGATAAGACCGAGTACGAGGCAATCACCTACGAGGGTTACGGCCCCGGCGGCGTGGCTGTCATGGTCGAGACTCTGACCGACAACCGCAACCGTACCGCTGCTGACCTGCGCCACTACTTCGATAAGAACGGCGGCAACCTGGGCGCTATGGGCTGCGTGGGCTTCCTGTTCAGCCAGAAGGGCGTCATCGACATTTCTCTGGAAGACAAGGATGCCGACGAGGCTATGATGGACGCCCTGGATGCCGGTGCTGAGGACTTCGATGCAGGCGAAGATGCCGCTGAGATCACCACCGATCCCGAGAACTACTCCGCTGTCGTCAAGGCAATGGAGGAGAAGGGCTACGAGATCCTCTCCGACGATCTGGCCATGGTCCCCATGACCACCACCCGTCTGACCGACCCCGATCAGCTCAAGCTGATGGGCAAGCTGCTGGATGCTCTCGAGGATAACGATGACGTCCAGAACGTCTGGCACTCTCTCGAGAACGAAGAGGACCTGCCGGAATAATGCGCTATAAGTCTGAATAAGGACGTAACAAAGCCGCTTTTTGTGCTGCGAGGCACAGAAAGCGGCTTTGTTGTTTGATAGTGGCTTCTAATATTGGGAGTGTCTGTAAAAGATAAAAACGCTTTTTGTCGCTTATTTATAATTCTGGATCTATTGCAAGCTTAGACGGTGGCTGCTAGGCAAAAGCTGTTCAAAAAATCATTTATAGCGATTCAACTTTGTAGAACAAAAATAGAACAAGGCAAAGAGAGTGATAAATCGGCGGCTATAGAAAGGGTAGATGCTTGAGTGGAAAACTATTGAAGTAATGGTAAAATTATGATAAAATTGGTCGAGGAATAAATCATAATATGAAAATAGGCAGGGGTTGTGGCTCTGAAAGAAAAAAGCTCAGAAAAACGATAAAAATAGAATGAAATCTCAAAGTAAAAGGGTTTGACTTTTGCAGAGTGCGTGCAGGAGTCTATTGAAGTTGTGCGAAACTGAAAGATGAAAAAAGAAATCGCGATTTCAAAAGTGTTGATGGAATGACACATTGAATCTGAAATGCCTTTGGTCAAAATACCGGAGAAAAGGTATTTCAGATGTGTCCATAAAAGCTCTGGTGGTCGTCATGCTCGAAAAGCTCCGTTTATGCGGTAGTCGAGCGATTTTAGCGGGCAGAGATGAGCGGTGAGGCGGAGCAAAACATCGAATCGTAAGTGAGGTATGCGGAATGTCAGCAAGTGTGGTTGAAATTGAGAAGCCGGTCGTCATCGACCGAAAGCAGAATCTGCGGGAACATCGGTTATATTGGGTCGGACGCCGGACGCAGGATGTGGTCTTATCAGCACTGGCGCTGGTGGTGTTGTCGCCAGTGATGCTGGCAACAGCTATCGCTATCGTGGTAGATGACCCTTCTGCCGGGCCCATTTTTTCGCAGGAACGCATTGGACGAGATGGCAAACCGTTCAAGTTCTACAAGTTTCGTTCCATGTGTCCGAATGCGGAAGCAAAACTGGACGACCTTCTGGGCCAGAATGAAATGGACGGCCCGGTGTTCAAAATCAAGGACGACCCGCGAATTACCCGCGTGGGTAAATTTATCCGCAAGACCAGCATCGATGAGCTGCCGCAGCTTTGGAACATCCTGAAGGGTGATATGAGCATCGTTGGCCCGCGGCCTGCCCTGCCCCGCGAGGTGGAGCAGTATGGGGATTATGAGAAGCAGCGTTTGTATGTGACGCCGGGCCTGAGCTGCTATTGGCA
>NZ_JBBNIH010000060.1:0-1666 GCF_040094125.1 Faecalibacterium longum | reverse complement strand
GCAAATAAGACTGATAAGAATAAAACAGAGTGGAACGATCCTGACCCTATCTATTCCGGGGGCATCCGGGAGCAGCTTGAGGATTATTTTTGTCAGGCATTGGAGATAGACCTCCTGCTCCGGCTCTGCCCGGATGATGAGGACACCATCTATCAGATCGTAGACATGCTTGTGGACACCTGTTCCACCAAACGCAAGATGTTGCGGATCGCAGGAGATGACAAGCCTACCGAGGTGGTACGCAGTCGGCTGAAAAAACTGAATGCCGACCATATCCGCTTTGTGCTGGATTCACTGGCAGAAAACACTGCCCCGGTTCGGAACATGAAGCAGTATCTGCTGGCGATGCTCTACAATGCGCCCACCACCATGAACCTCTACTATCAGAACAAGACGAACCACGACTTTGCGCGTGGTTCACCGAAGGCGGGGTGATGTTATCGCAAAGAAAGCTACGATTATTGCAGTCACCAATCAAAAAGGCGGCACCGGCAAGACCACCACCTGTGAAAATCTGGGCATCGGGCTGGCAATGGAGGGCAAAAAAGTTCTGTTGGTGGATGCCGACCCGCAGGGCAGCCTGACCATTAGCATGGGCTGGCAGCAGCCGGATGAACTGCCCACCACCCTTTCTACCCTGATGGCAAAAGCCATGAATGGCCAGCCCATCCAGCCCGGCGAGGGCGTTCTGCACCATGCAGAGGGCGTTGACCTGATTCCGGCGAACATCGAACTGGCAGGGCTGGAAGTGTCTCTCGTCAACTGCATGAACCGGGAAAAGATGCTCAAACAAGTGCTGGAAGGTGCGAAGTACGACTACGATTTCATTCTGTTGGACTGCACCCCTTCCCTTGGGATGCTGACCGTCAATGCCTTGGCAGCAGCGGACACCACCCTGATTCCGGTGCAGGCGCAGTACCTGTCTGCGAAGGGCTTGGAACAGCTTTTGCAGACCGTCCAAAAAGTCCGGCGGCAGATCAACCCGAAACTAAAAATTGAGGGCATTCTGCTGACTATGACGGACAACCGCACCAACTACGGGCAGCAGATCGACAATTTGATTCGAGGTGCCTACGGCAGCAAAATCAAAGTGTTCGACCAGACCATTCCCCGGTCTGTCCGTGCTGCGGAGATCAGTGCCGTGGGCAAAAGCATTTTCCAGCACGACCCCAAAGGCAAGGTGGCAGAAGCCTACCAATCTCTGACGAAGACTAACTATTAAAAGTCAAGCCCTAAAATGAAAAAATCCGCCAACCATCCGCTGCCCATGACAAACATCATTCAAATGCTGGCCTTGGAGTAGCGAGGGTGACGGAGAGAACAGCAAAGCAAGCCCAGCCAACCCTCGCAAAAACAGAATAGCATTTGAATGCTTCGGTTTGTCAAGGGTTCGCTGCGCCAGCTAAGTTGTTCTTAGGTTTAACTCAGGCTCTGGAGAAAATCAAGTGACGGCAAGATATGCTTTACCGGACTTCTGCAAAGCGTAAATCAGTCGTACGAGTTTCTTTGTGGCATGAGATAGGGCAACATTGTAGTGCTTGCCTTCAGCTTGCTTTTTGGTAAGGTATTCAGTAAAAACAGGATTCCAGTAACAGACGTATTTGGTTGCAGTGTAAAGAGCGTATCGAAGATAACGAGAGCCACGCTTTTCCATGTGTGCATAGCA
>NZ_JBBNIH010000059.1:0-4238 GCF_040094125.1 Faecalibacterium longum | reverse complement strand
GAATGCCAAGGCCTCCCCTCGATAGGGGAGGTGTCAGCGCTTCAGCGCTGACGAAGAGGTTTTCCTCCCTCTCTGAGACCCGCATATTATCTGGCCAAGTGACAAATTATCGACGATGCATCGGCAAGAAAGTCACTTGGCCAAGGTGGCCAAATGGGCGATGCTGACCAAGTGACTCACTTGGCCAATGGGGGTCACTTGGCCACATGATCTACTACAGTATACAGGAGAAACTTATATGCTCAAGGATTCACAGCTCGACCTCTGCGGACGGGTGGATTTTGCCCGCACGACACCGCTGCTGGCGCGGGACGAGGCGTTCTCGTTTGCCTGCGCAGGCTGCGGCGGCTGCTGCCGGGGGCGGGAGGACATCGTGCTGTCGGGCTTCGACCTCTGGCGAATCGCGGGTCGGCTGCGCCTGCCGCCCCAGACCGTGGCCCGGGCCTTCTGCCGCGCGTCCATCGGGCAGGTGAGCCATCTGCCGGTGCTGCGGCTGGCCCCCGTGAAGGAGGAGCGGAACAACTGCCCTTTTCTCACCGAGAACCACTGCGCCATCCACGACGCCGAACCGCTGGTCTGCGCCCTCTACCCGCTGGCGCAGGAGATCAGCAGGGAAGGGGAGGTGAGCTATTTTTTGCAGCCCACCGGCTGCGGAGGGCGTGTCATCGAAGCCAAAGTGGAGGACTATCTGGCCCGCTACGACGTCCCTGCCCGGGAAAAGACCGACGTCCGCTGGGCGCAGACCTGCATGGACCTGGAAGACGTGGTGGAGCCGCTGGACGCCGCCCTCGAGCCGCCCCTGCGCCGCCGGATGCAGGCGAAGCTCTGGCAGGCACTCTATTTTAAGTTTGACTATGAGAAAGAGTACTTCCCTCAGCTGGAAGAAAACCTCGTCTGGCTGGGCGCAGAGCTGCAAAAACTGACGGACTATCAGCAGAGAAGAAACGCCTATCGAAAAAAGTGATAGATATATTCATTTTAATAGATAATTAGAACCGAAACGGCGTTGCCATCGGACGGAAATCGTGATATACTTCACGAGTGTAAAGCAGAGGCTGCTCTGCTGGACATTCAAATGCTTTTCGGCGCGGCGTCCTGCTGCCGCGTATATGGAAAAATGAGGGAGTAATCATTATGCGTAAAATCACTCGTCGTTCGTTTCTGGCTGCTGCCGCTGTCTGCGGCGCTGCTGCTGCCCTGACCGCCTGCGGCGGCTCTTCAGCATCCTCCACGGCTGCTTCTTCTGTGGCATCTTCTGCCGCAGCCGGCTCCGCTGCCGCTTCCGGCGACACCTACACCATCGGCATCTGCCAGCTGGTGCAGCATGCTGCTCTGGACGCTGCAACACAGGGCTTTGAGGACGCTCTGACCGCAGAGTTTGGCGACAACGTGAAGTTCGACTTCCAGAACGCACAGGGTGACTCCGCTACCTGCGCCACCATCGCCAACGGCTTCGTTTCCTCCGGCGTTGACCTCATCATGGCAAACGCCACCCCCGCTCTGCAGGCTGCACAGTCTGCCACCAACGAGATCCCCGTTCTGGGTACTTCCGTCACCGAGTACGGCGTGGCTCTGGGCCTGACCGACTTCTCCGGCACCGTCGGCGGCAACATCTCCGGCACCTCTGATCTGGCTCCGCTGGACCAGCAGGCCGATATGATCGTGGAGTGGATGCCCGACGCCAAGAAGGTCGGCCTGCTGTACTGCTCCGCTGAGGCCAACAGCCAGTATCAGGTGGACGAGGTCCAGAAGTATCTGGAGGCCAAGGGCGTCACCGCGACTCAGTACGCTTTCTCCGACTCCAACGACCTGTCTTCCGTCTGCCAGAAGGCCGCTGACGAGAACGACGCTCTGTATGTCCCCACCGACAACACCGTCGCTGCCAACACCGGCATCGTGGACGGCATCTGCCGCCCGGCCAAGAAGCCCGTCTTCGCCGGTGAGGAGGGCATCTGCGCCGGCTGCGGCGTGGCCACCCTGTCCATCAGCTACTACGACCTGGGCTACACCACCGGTGAGATGGCCGTCAAGATCCTGAAGGGCGAGTCCAATGTCTCCGATATGCCCATTGAGTACACCGATGTGACCAAGAAGTACAACAAGACCATCTGCGACGACCTGGGCCTGACCGTTCCCGAAGGCTACGAGGCCATCGAGGGCTGATAAGGGATAACCTCTCCGTCACACCTGACGGTGTGCCACCTCCCCTATCGAGGGGAGGCCTTGGCATAGCGGAAAGCCTCATCTCTTCGCCAAAGGCTCCCCTACTAGGGGAGCTGTCGAGCGGCAGCGAGACTGAGAGGTTTAACCACTAAAAAACAGCGGAGAAGAGCGGTTTTCTCGCTCTTCTCCGCTTTCCCGTATCAAACGGGTCTATAAAAAAGTGTAATTTAGGAGGAATCATTTTGGAAATGCTTGCAAGACTGGCGAACCTGCCCGGTGCTCTGCCGGGTGCGTGCGCACAGGGCCTCATCTGGGGCATTATGGCCATCGGCGTTTACCTCACCTACCGCATCCTTGATGTGGCGGACCTGACCGTGGACGGCTCCTTCGGCACCGGCGGCGCAGTCTGCGTCATGTGCCTGCTCTCGGGCCAGAACATCTGGGTGTCCCTGCTGGCTGCCGTGCTGGCGGGCCTCGCCACCGGCCTTGTCACCGGCCTGCTCCACACCTTTATGGGCATCCCGGCCATCCTGTCCGGCATCCTGACTCAGCTGGCCCTCTACTCCATCAACCTGAAGATCATGGGCAAGGCCAACCAGTCCATCAACGTGGACAAGTATGACCTGCTCATCTCCCTGCGCTGGGTCAAGGAGTTCGCGCTCCACAACCCCATCATCATGGTCATTCTGGTGTCGGCTGTGGTCATCGCCGTGCTGTACTGGTTCTTCGGCACCGAGCTGGGCTGCGCCATCCGCGCCACCGGCTCCAACCCCGCCATGTCCCGCGCACAGGGCATCAACACCAACTTCAACATCGTGCTGGGTCTGGCCGTCTCCAACGCTCTGGTGGCGCTGTCCGGCGCTCTGCTGAGCCAGTATCAGGGCTTTGCGGATGTCGGCATGGGCCGCGGCGCGATCGTCATCGGTCTGGCAGCTGTCATCATCGGTGAGGCTGTGTTTGGCCGCATCTTCCATAACTTTGCCCTCAAGATGGTCTCCGTCTCTCTGGGTGCCATCATCTACTACATCGTCATCCAGCTGGTGCTGACCCTCGGCTTTGACGCAAACCTGTTAAAGCTGCTGAGCGCATCCGTTGTGGCTGTCTTCCTCGCCGTGCCGTACTGGAAGGGCAGATATTTCGCAAAGCCTGCGGCCAAAAAGGCAAACAAGGAGGGCGCAAACAATGCTTGAGATACAAAATGTTTCCAAGACCTTCAACGCAGGCACCGTTAACGAGAAGACGGCCCTGAACGGCCTGAACCTGAAGCTGAATGAGGGCGACTTCGTCACTGTCATCGGCGGCAACGGTGCAGGCAAGTCCACCATGCTGAACGCCGTCGCCGGCGTCTGGCCCGTGGACTGCGGCAAGATCATCATCGACGGCGTGGACGTCACCCGTCTGAGCGAGCATCAGCGCGCCGCCTACATTGGCCGCGTCTTTCAGGACCCCATGACCGGCACTGCCGCCACCATGCAGATCGAAGAGAACCTCGCCCTTGCCGCCCGCCGCGGCAAGCCCCGTACGCTCCGCATCGGTATCACCAGGGCGGAGCGGGAGCAGTACCGTGAACTGCTCAAGAGTCTCGATCTGGGCCTTGAGAACCGGCTGACCGCCCGTGTGGGTCTGCTGTCCGGCGGCCAGCGTCAGGCGCTGACTCTGCTGATGGCCACCATGAACAAGCCCAAGCTCCTGCTGCTGGACGAGCACACCGCCGCCCTCGACCCCAAGACCGCCCTCAAGGTGCTGACCCTCTCGGCGAAGATCGTTGAGGAGAACCACCTGACCACCATGATGATCACCCACAACATGAAGGACGCCATCAAGTACGGCAACCGCCTCATCATGATGCATGAGGGTCACATCATCTACGACGTCTCCGGCGAGGAGAAGAAGAACCTGCAGGTCTCCGACCTGCTGGCAAAGTTCCAGATCGCCAGCGGCGGTGAGTTTGCGAATGACAGAATGATCTTGTCCTGATAAGGAGCCCGGGTTGCGGCTCCCAGCGTCTGCTTCGCTGCCGCTCGCATCCTGCTGGCCGCGGCCCCAACAGCTCCTCCCTGTTTCCGCCACTGGCG
>NZ_JBBNIH010000058.1:0-2537 GCF_040094125.1 Faecalibacterium longum | reverse complement strand
CATGCCTACTCGAAGCTGTATAACATTCCTTCCACCGGTTTGAGATTCTTCACAGTATATGGCCCTGCTGGTCGCCCGGATATGGCGTACTTCGGCTTTACCAACAAGCTGCTGAAAGGCGAAACAATTCAGATTTTCAACTACGGTAACTGCAAGCGTGACTTTACTTATGTGGATGATATTGTCGAGGGCGTTGTCCGTGTGATGCAGGGTGCGCCGGAACGTAAAAATGGTGAAGATGGTCTGCCCGTTCCTCCGTATGCAGTTTATAACATCGGCAACCAGAACCCGGAAAATCTGCTGGACTTCGTACAGATTTTGCAGGAAGAACTGATCCGTGCAGGTGTTCTGCCGGAAGATTACGACTTTGAAGCACACAAGAAGCTGGTTCCGATGCAACCCGGTGACGTGCCTGTGACCTATGCAGATACCAGTGCGCTGGAGCGTGACTTCGGATATAAGCCCTCCACTAGCTTGCGCGAGGGTTTACGGAAGTTCGCTGAGTGGTACGCAAAGTTTTACAAATAACGAAGAGTAGGAAAATAAACCGATGAAGTGTGTTGAGGTTTACAAGGAATTATATCATCAAGAACCGTTTGATGTGGCGTTCTGCCCGTACCGCATCAGTCCACTGGGTGCGCATATCGACCATCAGTACGGAAAAATCAATGGATTGGCAATCGACAAGGGAATCCACATGGCCTACCACCCGAAGCAGAACGGTGTTGTGGAGTTGCAGTCCTTGAACTTCCCAAAGCGCGCCCAGTTCTTTGTAAGCGCAGTTCCAGATGAAAAGCAGGGCGACTGGGCAGACCATCTGCGCGGTGCGGCGAAGATGCTAGGCGAGAAGTACCGCTTGAAAGTCGGTCTATCCGGCATCATTGAAGGAAGTCTGCCGATTGGCGGATTGTCCTCGTCTGCATCGGTTATTATCTGTTTCTTGTCGGCACTGTGCAAAGTGAATGGTATCCATCTTGAACCGATGGAGATGATTCTCACGGCAAAGGCAGCAGAAAACCAGTATGTCGGTGTTTCTTGCGGCAAACTCGATCAAAGCTGCGAAGTGCTTTCCAAGAAGAATCACCTACTGTACCTTGACACGAAAGACGATAGCTATGAACTGATCCCCACCAGTGAGAAAATGAAGCCTTATAAGGTGGCAATCTTCTTCTCTGGCTTGGAGTGTTCTTTGAAAAACTCCAAGTACAATCTGCGGCAGGACGAGTGCAAGGCAGCGGCCTATGCACTGATGGGTTATGCAGGGATGGACTACGACACTTTTGCAAACACCCGGCTGCGCGATGTGCCGTATGAGGTCTTTGAAGCCTATAAAGATCGTTTGCCGGAGTTGTGGCGCAGACGTGCAGAACATTATTACAGTGAGTTTGCTCGTGCCGAAAAGGGTGCAGAATTGTGGCGCAAAGGTGATTTAGATGGTTACGGGCAGCTTGTTTTTGAAAGCGGAAAATCCTCTATTTACAGCTATGAGTGTGGCTGCGATGAACTGAAAAAGCTGTATCAGATTATGGTTGATACTGATGGCATCTACGGTGGCCGCTTTTCTGGTGCGGGTTTCAAGGGCTGCTGTATGGCACTGATCGCCCCGGACAAGGCCGAAGATATTGAAGCCAAAGTAAGCTCTGAGTATTTGAAAGCATTTCCGGCGTTGGAAGGAAAGTATAGTTTCCATCTGTGCGAGAGTGCCGATGGCGTGGAACTGTAAGGAGAATACATAGATGAAATGTTTGATTTTAGCAGCGGGCTACGCTACACGGCTTTATCCGCTGACTGAGAATTTTCCGAAGCCGCTTCTTAAAGTGGGCGAGAAATCCATCCTTGATTGGTTGGTGGATGATTTGGTGGATACCACTGACATTGACGAATTTGTGGTGATTTCCAATCATAAGTTCGCGCAGCATTTTGAGAACTGGAAGAACAATAAGCAAAAGACACGGCCTTATGAGATTACTGTAATCGACGACGGTACAAGCACCAATGAAACTCGTTTGGGTGCAGTCAAAGATATTCAGCTGGCGGTAGAAAAGCTGAATTTAGCTGATGATTTGCTGGTTATGGCTGGTGATAATGTGTTGGATTTCAGCCTTTCCAAATTTGTGAAGTTTGCCAAGGAGAAGAATACCTCTTGCGTCATGTGCCATGAGGAAAATGAATTGAAAAAGCAGCAGAAAACGGCAATTATCACACTGGACGGGAATGACCTGATTACCAGCTACGAGGAAAAGCCGAAAGAGCCAAAAGGAAATCTTGCTGTGCCGCCGTTCTACTGCTATCGTGCCTGTGATGTAAAGCGGATTCAGGAAGCTCTGGAGAACGGCTGCGGCTATGACGCACCGGGCAGCTTTGCGGCTTGGTTGAGCAAGCAGACACCGATGCACGCTTACGTCATGCCGGGTAAGAGGTATGACATTGGCGATATTAACAGCTATGAGTATGTAAAGAGTGTGTTTTCAAAATAAAAACGCAAAGAGAGAGGAGAAAGTAATCATGAGAGATTTTAAGGATTTGAAAATTGCTGT
>NZ_JBBNIH010000057.1:0-4957 GCF_040094125.1 Faecalibacterium longum | reverse complement strand
TGCTTAAAGTTACAGCTTTCAGCGTAAAGCTTCCGTAGTTTTTAATGCTAAACGATAGTTATCGAACTTTTCCACAGTTTTTGCAAAAACGTTCAGAAGAAGCATTTAATGTTCCGCAGTCCGGGCAATACCATCTTCCGTCTGGCATCGGTTCAACAGGCGAGGGCGTTTGGTGTGCTTTTGCTGGAGTTTGAACGGGTGATGCAGTAAACAGCGGCGCAATATTCACATCTCTACGGCCAACACCAGCGAGACTTCTAAAATCCCACGATTTAACTTCTTGTGCCAATGTCCGTTTTGGTTCAATATACTGACCGCACCGTTGGCAATATCGAACACCCAACTTGTTTTCATAACCACAATTTTTACAAGCCATCAAAAATCCCCCTTTGCTTCTTGTTTAGAGACTTTACCTTCCTTTATCGAATAGCTAAAATTATCGAACCCACTAAAAATAGTGTCGAAATTCCCAACATAATCCATGCGGACTTCACTTTTGGGCTATTACTACAACTTTTGAAAGATATTGCCATCTGAATATAATACAAGGCTACAATTCCATATGAGAAAAACAAAGCAGCCCAAGCATACGGCACTGCACTTTCAGGGGTTAGTCTCACAAGATTACCAAGCCATATCGAAACGCACCCCCAAAGTGGTAAAGGCGCACCAAGAAAGAAATCATTTTTCTTGTCCATTTTTGTCCTCCTGTGACCTGATAATACGGTTTTATGGCATATTATCTTTGCATGGATTTGCGAAACACTCGGCCTTAAATACACGAATTGAGAAATATACCAATTATCAGCATCAGCATTCCAAAAGTGATCTGTGAACCCAAAAGACCTCCACCAGCATCATTTTTATCAGTGCTTTTAATTGCTTTCACCAAAAATTTAGGGAATATCACGCCTAAAATCGCCATTAAAACTATTATTATTCCTCTCATTTGATTTTCTCCCCTCTTATGCACATATTAGGTCAACTATGATAACATCAAAGCACAAGAATCAATCAACGTCCACAATTTTGTAGCAAAACAGAGAAATTTTGTAACGAAATCGGTGTGCGTACAGATAGTATGTTCCCTAACAGTGGACATCCAGCATTAGGGGAGCACACCAAAGCTACCTTTCGCCATATTACAAGTCAATCGTCAACCAAAGGCTTTTGACTATTTGAAGTTTTGGCATAATCGTATTATACTTGTAAGGAACAGGGCTGTATGTTGTGTAATGAAAAGCGGTCCCATGTGCACATGTGCAATGGAGGGATTTCAAAATGAATGTCTTGGTTTGTGACGATGAACGGCAGATCGTTGATTCTATCATTGAAACACTTGAAAAGAAAACCGAAGAAACACAGGTATCATCAAGATTTTATGGATTTTCTAAACCAAGTCAAATAGACTTATCACTTCCGTATGATATTGCGCTTCTGGATATTGATATGGGCGAAACAAATGGAATTGAGCTTGCCAGAAAGTTACGAGCAGAAAATGAAAATATTGTGATTATCTTCATTACAAATTTCATTCAGTATGCTCCAGAGGGATTTGAGGTTCAAGCCTTTCGTTACTTACTAAAAGCAGATCTCTCTGCTAAACTTGATTCCTACTTTGATTCAGCTGTCCAAGAAGTACTTCGACGGAAACAGCTTGTCACAATTTCAATCAACTCTGAAATTATCGATGTACCTGTAAATGACATTCTGTATTTAGAATCTCATCGAAGAATCATTGTTATGCACTTGTTGGACGAAAAACGCCCAGCATACCAATTTTACGGCAACATAACGGAACTATCCGAAAAAATCGAGCCACTCGGTTTCCTTCGTATTCAAAAAAGCTATCTTGTCAATATGCACTATGTCGAAATCTTTCAATACAATAAAGTCCAATTGCGCGGTGGTCTTTGTCTGGCTCCAAGCGAAAAGAATTATAGTGAGCTAAAACAGAAATATTTACATTGGCGAGGTAAAAGTAGATGGATGCTTTGATCAGTTTGGTTTACACAATCATAGATTCAGTCTGCGTATGTCTGTTTTTAGACGCTTTTGCTTCGCACCGTTGGAGGAATCATAGATTTCTTGTCGGTGTAATAGTTCAAACTATTTTAATGTATGCATCCATTGAATTCAGTGTTATTGCCTTAAATCGAAACCAAATCGTCAAAATTCTCTTGATTCTACTATCCTGCTTTATTGTTGCCAGAACTCTATATGAGAATATCTCAGGAAAGTTTTTATTATTTCTTATCGTTGTAGAATATCTCTTGACTTATAGTTTATCTTTTGCAGTCGGAATGCTTGCAACTTCGGTTTGTGGGATGGATGCTCAGACGTTTCAAGCAAACAAGACACTATCGCTAATCTACGGAATCTCTTATTATTCAGCCGAATTATTTATTATTGCGCTATTTCGCAAAATGATGCTTCAGCGTATGGGCAATAGACCCAGAAGCGATGCTCAACATTCGCAGCTGATTCTTTACTTTCTATTTCCATGCGCATCGTTTGTAATGCTTGTGATTCTACTTTACGTTACAAGCGGACACAATATAGAAGAATTTGTTTCTGCTGGCTGTTGCATTCTCATTTTTATTTCAAATATCGCAATCCTCTTTTTATTGGAGCGAATGGAATATGCCGCATCGGAAAGAGAACAATTATTGATGCTTAACCAGCAGATTCAGCTACAATCGAAAAACATGACTTCGGCAAGCGAACTTTATTCTGCCCAAAGGAAAAAAGTTCACGATTTCCGGGCGCACCTGAATATCCTAAATCGATTGATGAAGAATCAAGAGTATTCTGCCGCTGAAGAATATCTTGAAAAAATCACCGAACAGCAAACTGATCGGCTATTCCTTGTCAACACACATCATCCCATCTTGGACGCACTTTTCAATACAAAAGCTGCCGAAGCAACTCAAAAGAAGATCAGCATTGATTTTGAAGTGAATGATCTATCAAATCTTCCATTTGATGTCTCCGATATGGTAGTGCTTCTATCAAACCTTTTGGATAATGCCATTGAAGCGTGTCAGCAGTATGATAAGGGCGATAAAGCGATTCATGTCATGGCCGTTGCACAGCAAGACTTTTTTATCTCTGTCCGAAACACATCGGAACCTGTTGTAATTATAAGTGGTTCCATTCCAACGACAAAACCAGAACCGCAGATGCATGGCTTTGGACTTGCGAACATCCGGCTGATTCTCGAAAAATACAGTGGAGAGTATACGATGTTCTATGAAAATGGGTGGTTCCAGTTCACCGCTGATATACCGTTCACCCCGATTTCGTGACAGATTTTCTCCATCTTATTACAGAAACGTAGACAATATTGCTTGCTGCGTATACAGTGTAAGAAAGGATGGCACAATGCACAAATCGAAAGGAGTTACTCCAATGCAGCAATATAGCTTTGAATGAAATTCAAACTTATCAATTTAATAAGAAAGGATTGCTTATGGACGAGTAACGGATATCGAGAGCAGACCAAGGATTTTGACATTCCTGCATCTCAGAAAGACTGGACAAAATACCCTGATTCCTCTTGGGCTGGTGTTCTGGTAGATGCAACAAATCGCGTTGGCTGCTACTATGTTGTCAATATTGCTGCAAAGACCGGAAAGACTTGGTATGTTGAAATTTCAAATAATATCCGATAACCGTTTTTGAGCAAGGAGTTTTTTATGCTACCGTTTTTTAATCAAAAAGAGTTGGTGGTTTGCTCAAATCAATCTCAATACCAAAAATACACATCTCTTTTAGAAAAAGAAGGAATCGGATATCGAACAAAAGTACGCGATTTATCATCGCCGTCTTTGTTTTCGATGGGAACCCGTGAAAGAGCCGGAACTGCATTTCAAAAGGTCAACTATCAAACGCTCTATACGATATATGTTCGCAAAGCCGATTACGAACGTGCTGTTCACGTTATTCTTGCTTGATTAAATATGAACACTCCATTCAATTAAGACTACTGTTTATGGTACAATGCCTATGTCAGATTTATTAAAAAAGATAGCGTATTGGGCTTTAGTGCTAACTCTTGTAGTCGCTGAGATTGGCTCCTTTTTCGATTTATTTAATATCAATCCTTGGTGCTATCCTGTTTATGCTGCGTTGCTGATACTATATAATAAATTTTCTTCATACAATCCGATAAGTGAGAATCTAATTTCAAAAATTATTGCAATATGTTTCATTGTTGCAGCAGTAGCTCTTACTATAATAAAAGGACTGGTTGCATAAAGGGGTGAAGAAAGTTTATGGATTGGAACATTGGTTGGGTATTTTGGATTGGCTGTTCGTATTTTCTGACAATCGTAAACTGCTATTTTGTACTTGTCAAAAAGGCAAAATATAATTACATCATCGGAGTGTCTGGGATTGCCTTTTTCTCAGTTGCCTTGCTTGAAGAATTACGAATGTTTTCGCAATGGATTGAAGATGGAGAAGTTGGAATGCTAACCCACGCTCTTCAAAATCTTCCAGTTCAATTTACCATCAGATTTTTAATAGTTGTAGGCATAACAGCACTGTTAATAATAATTGATTTACATCGCACAAAATAGTCCTAATCCAAACCACAGATAGTAACCATTATGGATACGCAATAGAACTTTTACTGCGAAAATTCTATTGCATTGTGAGAATTAAATATGTTCCCCTGGCCAAATGATTAGTGTGCATCCATACTGATTGTTTGGCTTTTTATTTTCTGAAAAAGGAGTGTGATGCCATTGACCCAACCGAAAACAGACCTAGCCTACCTCCGCAACGAAAAAGCCAAAGCAGAGCAAAAGCTGCGATCTTGTCAGCACCGAGAGAAAATTCTTGAACGCCGGATGTCAGAGCTGAACCGGAGAGAGCGTGTGCATCGTCTTTGCACCCGTGCCGGAATGCTGGAAAGTTTTCTGGTCTGTCCGGGAGAACTGACCGACGATCA
>NZ_JBBNIH010000056.1:0-945 GCF_040094125.1 Faecalibacterium longum | reverse complement strand
GTGTAACACACTAGACTTTGTACCAAAGTCGTGTGCCAAGGGTGCTGCGCCCCTTTGGAATCCCTGCTTACATCGCCCATGGGCGATGTGGATTCGCCGCACAAAAAGCTCTCACAAATGCACACCCGGCTGTCTGCGGCGAGGAGAAGGCACTTCTGCGGAAGTGTAATAACCCACTATAACACTTTCATCCCTGCGGTCTGCAAAGTGTAGTGGGCTCTCCGAGGGGGAAACGGCTGTATAGGGTGCGCTTCGGGCAAATCGCTGCGTACGTGCGTACCAATCTCTCGTACGCACGTACGCAGTAAAACGGCTAAAATCTCCTATATAGGGGTGTTCTTCTGGAAATCAATATGATATACTCAACTTGATCAACCATCAACTAATAAGAGGAGGTAATATTATGGGAAAAACTTTTGTGTGCAGCTTATGCCGTAATGGAATCATTGGCGGTGGTTTGTACATTGATGAACAGAGCATTACATATTCCACCCAAAAGCTTACAGTCAGTCCGCTATATCGCAGCCTTGTATTGCCCATGAAGGAGATAAAGGAGATTTCATGGAGCCAGATGGTCGTTCCTGTTGCAGCAATTTCCATGAAAGACGGAGAATGTTATAAATTTATCATATATAACAAATCAGGATTTGAAAAGGCATATAAGCAATATAGCAACCACCAAGAATGAAATCACCTGGCAGGGTTTGGGGCAGGCACGCCCCAACAAGAAGCTGTCCCAAAGGGGCAGGAAATTTTCAAGAATTGAAAATTTGTGGCCACGGGACGATTCTTGCTCTCACGAAAATCCATACTTTTTGAAAAAACGCTTTCTGCAGCCAAAGGAGGATGCACCATGAAAAAAGAGATTGAAGCCTTTGTCAACGCAGCCAACGAGCAGGAGTTGGAAGCCGCATGGAACAACCTCTCGGCAGAGGAACAGCGAGT
>NZ_JBBNIH010000055.1:0-15350 GCF_040094125.1 Faecalibacterium longum | reverse complement strand
CAGCCCCTTTCTCGTGGGTCCAGCGCGTCGAAATCGCTGGTGGTTTTCTGGTTCTCTTTTGCCAGCAAAAGAGAACAATTAGCCTTAATGAAAAAGCGCTCTGCCCCGCGCACAGGCGCGAGAACCAGTTCTGGTTCTCTTTTGGCACGCAAAAGAGAACTTAACCTCGCGTAACCGCGCTCTGCCCCCGCGCCATCGGCGCGAGAACCAGTTCAAAGTTCCTTTAAGAACCCATCCAGCTCCCGCTGGTTCCGAATCAATACATATTTCTCCGGGTACTTTTCCCCGATCCTCTCCATCTTCGCCCACTTTTGCTTCGTGCGCCCATCGTGGAGGATCCAGCGGACGAATTCGGCATCTATCTTCTCTTCGCACCCGGGCGCAGACGACTCCCTCACACGGCCTTTGTTCTGCTGCCAGCGCCGTATCGCCCGCCAAAGGCAGACCAGCGGTGAAAACCAGAGCACGATGATTTTATCCGCTTCTTTCAGCCGACGGGCATAGCAGTTCTTGCTATAATTGCCGTCGATGACCCAGCCGCCTGCGTTCTCGTCGAGAAACTGCCGGACAATGGCTTCTTCCTCGGCGAAGGGCCGCTCCACCCAGCCGGGCAGGAAATGCACGGTATCCATATGGAGCACCGGCAGGCCGTATCTCTCCCCCAGGCGCTTTGCCAGCGTGGATTTCCCGCTGCCGCTGGTACCAAGTATCGCTATTTTCATCTCTGCCTCCTTTTACCTTATATAAGATGTATCAGACAGTATACGCTGACCGTCTGATAACGTCAAGTTCCGGCTTGACATTTCGTCCACCTGCTCGTATGCTATAATCATAGAGTCTATGACAGGAGGTCTTGCAGATGGCATCTCCAAAAAAACGTGTCAATCCGCTTTTTGTTGCTTTAGCGGTCGTGCTGGTGGCCGTAGTGGTCGCTGTGGGCGTGGTCTTTTTCCAGCTGCACAGCAAAATCTCGGCTCTGCAAACCGGTGCATCCTTCACCTTCCGGTATGAGATAACGCCCAACAGCCCGGATAAGCCGCCGCTGCTGAACATCCTCGATCGGGTGAACGCTTCCAGCGGCAGTATCAGCGGCCAGTATGCGCCCGGAAAGCTGCAGCTCTCTTTCTACCAGCTCAACGAAGACGACTCCGTCAAGACGTCTCCCTTCACCCGGGTCTATATCGACTCGGAAGAGACGCTCTTCGACATCGGGCAGCTCTACACCGTTCTGCGTCAGGCTGTCACCGATAAACTCTCCATCGCAAGCGTTCTTCTGCCCGAGTGGAGCCTCGGAGACTACATCTCCCAGACACAGGCTTCCGCCGTGCTGGGCGTCGAGACGAACAAGGTCGAGCTTCAGGAGCTTTCCGGCTTCACCCTCTCGCTCAAGGGGCTGAAAAAAGTCTCTCCTTCTGCCGCACGGGACGGCTACCGCTACTATCAGTTCCCCGCCGCAGCCGACGGCACGACCCTCGTGCTCGGCTTTTCGACAGACGCTCTCTTCTCGAAGACCACGCCCATCCATGTGTTGCTGACCATCCCGGACCACAACGTCCACATCCAGCTCACCGGCACGGTGACCTCTGCCAAGACGGTGCTCTCTCCCCCGGCTTCCCGGATGAGTGACGAGGACATCGCCACGCTGGCTCAGATACGCCAGAGCATCGAGTCTGTCTGGAAGATGATACAGTCTGCCGCCCAGACCACAACCTGAATGATACAAAAAAAGCAGACGCTTTGTGCAGCGTCTGCTTTTTTGTTTGCGATTATTTACCGGTCGAGGATACGGCCATCCACCGAGAAGGTGACGACATTCCAGGGGATGAACTTGCCGCTGTTCTTGAGGGCAGTGACGGCGGCGTGTTCGAGACCTCCGCAGCAAGGCACCTCCATCCGCAGGACGGTAACGCTCTTGATGTCGTTATTGCGGATGATCTCGGTCAGCTTCTCGCTGTAGTCCACGGCATCCAGCTTGGGGCAGCCGATGAGGGTAACATGGCCGCGCATGAACTCCTGATGGATGTTCGCGTAGGCGTAGGCGGTGCAGTCGGCGGCGATAAGCAGCTTGGCACCATCAAAATAGGGTGCATTCACCGGCACGAGCTTGATCTGGCAGGGCCACTGGGCCAGCTGCGAGGGCTGGGCGGCGGCAGGAGCTGCAGCCGGTGCGGCCTGCTGGCGGTCAAACTGGCGCATGGCGCTGCCCGGGCAGCCGTGGAAGACGGGCTTTTCGGCAGCGGCAGCAGCCTTTTTCTGTTTGTTTTCCAGCACAGCCTGCTCATCGTAGGCAGCGGCCTCCCGCTCCTCGAAGGTGATGGCACCGGTGGGGCAGCCGGGCAGGCAGTCGCCGAAGCCGTCGCAGTAGTCGTCGCGCATGAGCTTGGCCTTTCCGTTCACGAGGCCGATGGCACCCTCATGGCAGGCAGTGACACAGGCACCACAGCCATTGCATTTTTCTTCGTCTATATGAATGATTTTACGGATCATATCCACACTCTCCTTTTCTTGATGGGCCTATTATAACAGATGCTTCGTCTTATTTCTGTTGTCATGACCACAAAGAGAGAGGAAGTTTTTCTCAGTAATGCACGACATTGCCCGCATTGCGGATGCGTGCCAGCACCGGCTCTGCCTCCGGGCTGCGGAAATAGTCGAGGCTGGTCTTGGGCAGCAGCGTCTCGAGGGTATCCCAGTCGCCGCTCTGCAGGCACTGGCGGACGGTGGAAGCACTGATGGCCTTGCCGTTTGCTTCTTTGCGGGGTACAACGACACACGCGATACCCGCTTTGGGCAGCTGCTCGCACATAATCTGGTTGTAAAGCCCCGTCACCTGACTGGTAGGCTCCTCGCCCACATAGCGGGCAGTGATGTTCAGCGCCGCCGCGATTTTTGTAAAGACAGCGAGGTCCAGTCGGGCGTGGCCGTCGATGACAGCTGCCTCATCCTTCAGGAAGTAACTGGGGAAGGTGGCATTCGAGATGATGTAGGGGCCGCTGTCGTGGAGCACCACATTCGGCAGATGGGCCACGCCCGCCTCCACCAGCTTCCTGCGCACGGCAAAAGGCACGAGGCTGGCGTCCTCACTGACCACGAACAGGTGGAGCGTGTCGCAGGCGGCAGCAGCTTTTTCCACAAGATACTGATGACCGAGGGTAAAAGGGTTCGCGTTCATGACGAGGGCCGCACTTTTGCCCTCGGTCCTGGTCTTTTCCAGATCGCGCAGATAAGCTCCGAAGCCGTCGCGGCGGTTCTCCATGAAGACAAGGGTATCCTCCACCCGGGCGATCTCGTAGAAGCCGAGGTCGCCGAAAAATTTGGAGCTTTTTACCTTGGTGTAGAGAAACAGGTGCATATTCCCCCGCGCGCACTGCACCTCGATGAGGTGGGTGATGATCTGGTTCAGCAGACCCTCGCCCTGATGGGCACTGCTGACGGCGAAGCACCGCAGGGTATTGCCGAAGCAGCTGCCGGTGCCGATGACGTTATATTCCTCGTCGAACATGGCGCAGATGTAGTCCAGATTGCCGTCGCGGCGGATGCCCTCCTGACCCAGCAGTGTGTCGATTTGGGCCAGAACGGTTTTATCGGTCGGATAGACCTGCGAAATGGTATATTCACTCATTGATATTCCCCTTAGTAGTAACAAAATGGAGCAGCCAGGTCAGCGCCAGCAGGTCGGCACTGCCGCCGGGCGAGAGATTTTCCGCAATGAACCGGTCATCCAGCGCCGCGAGCGCATCTTTATCCGGGTAAGGTGTCTGGGCGAGAAGGGCTTTCAGCTCTTCGGTGAGGGCCAGCTGACGCTCCCGGCTCGAGCGGGCAATGATGTTGGTATCAGTGCTGTTGGCCAGGATGGCCAGCAGTGCGCCGCCGCCGACGCGGTCGAAGTCGTAACCCTTGGCAAGGCCCTCTTCCAGCACCGGCAGACCGACATTCAGCACCGTGGGAAGTCCAGCTTCCACCTGCCCCCGCACACCAGTGATACCGTACTGAATATAAAGCTTCTGGCCCACGGTGGCGGCGTTCTCGGCAGTGACGCCTGCAAAATCCTTCTCGGTCAGGCCCGCCGTCATTGCGGATACTTCCGCCAGAACGCGGGCTGCTTCGGCCCAGAGGGAGCGGTCGAGGCGTCCCAGCGCCGCGCAGACGATGCCCACCGAAAAGACCGCGCCCTTGTGGGTGTTGACGCCGCCGGTGGCGTCCAGCATCTCGCCCTCGGCCTCACAACCCAGAGGCCGCAGGGCCGCGAACGTCTCGGACGCGGGCTGTTCCGCCGTCTCACGGCCCGTCCGGGCGCAGGCTTCAAAATAGGGGTAGAGCGCCGCGGCGCTGTCCATGAAGGTGAAGACGTCCATGTCTTTATGGCTTCCGCTGTTGCGCCGGTCCACAAGGCCGGGCTTCGGGGTGGTGGTCACTTCGTAGAGCAGGGCGCGGACGGCCAGACGGGCCGCGTCGGCAATGTCCTGCGCGTCCCGGGCCTCGGTCAAGATCTCCGTCGTCTTTTCCTGCAGTTCGGCCACGGTATGGACGCGGCGGCTGCTGCACACCTTAGCAGGCCCGCCGCAGATGAGACAGCGGCGGCCTTCGAGGTTTAGCTCTTCTCTGTCCACTTTGAGGCCGTCCGGACGGATGACGTCCATGTCGAACAGCCGCCCCAGCGGAGTGGCGTCCTCGATGTCGGTGGTGAATTTCTTGATAGTCAGCGGGTCGGCGTCCAGCACATAGAACGCCTCGCAACCGGTCACTTCCCGGACGGCGTCCTGATACAGCGGCGTCAGCTTTGCCCGCAGAAACTGCTGGCGCAGCAGCTGACGCCCCCGCGCAAAGCCCCGCCGGATGAGGGGCGAATCCTTTATCGGGCCGCAGATATTCATGGTAAAGCAGATGAGCGGCTTGTGATACTGGGCCAACAGCTCCTGCTGATGCTGCACCCGGCGCTCCCGTGCATCCAGCATCTGGACCAGCGAAACAGTCGTTTCCATGTTTTTCTCCTCTCAGCGGTGCTTTTTGAGCATGTCCATAAAGAGCTGCACCTGCGGCAGGGCGGCTGCGTCTCTCTGGCAGAAAATATAAGTGCGCCGGACGAAGGGCTCACCGTTCTCGAAGGTGCAGGGCTTGACATATCCTTTGAAGTTATCCAGCGCCACTTCCGGCATCAGCGCCCAGCCAAGGCCCCGCTCCACCATCTCGCGGCAGACCATGATGTTATCCACCACAAAATTGCCCGCATCGTTGGTCACGCCGTTCTCGTAGCGCCAGCGGGCCATCTGGGCGCTGATGGTGGCGTCGCTGCTGTGGTCGATATAAAGGTAATCGGAGATGGGCCTGTCCTTGTTCTCCTCGCTGCAGATGAAGCAGATATTCTCCTGCGAGAGCAGGAACTGGGTACCGTCCCACGGATACTCGCCCCGCAGCACTGCCACGTCCCGCGAAGAGTCCAGCATCTGCTGGTAGATGTTCCGGCTGTGGCCGGTAGCGATGTCGAGGCGTACCTTCGGGTAGGCTTTGTGGTACTCGGTCAGCACCTCGGGCAGACGGTAGTAGGAGAAGTTCACCGAGATGCCTGCCCGCAGGGTGCCGCAGGCTTCGCCCTGGATGGCAGCCAGCTGGCGGCGCATCTTTTCCATCTCGCGGGCGGCGGCGGCGCTGTGGAGCAGCACCTGTTCGCCTGCCGGCGTGAAGCGGATGCCCTGCCGTGAGCGCAGCACGATCTCCACCCCCAGCTCCTGTTCCAGCGCCTTGATGCGCTTGGAAAGTGCCGACTGGGTCATGTACAGTTTGTCCGCTGCGTGGGTGATGTTGCGCGTCTCGTCCAGTGCGTGCAGCAGCTCGTAATCTTTTTCGTCCATCGTAGCTCTCCCCCTATTGCCCTTTATTTTTCTTATCATTTCTGTTTGCGCTTCATCGCGGCGCTTTTTCTCCGATTCCATATCTGTTATTCATAATACAACAGATTTCAGCAAATGAAAAGGGGGATATTCGCCTTGATTTTTCCGAAAGTCCATTCCCAGATGGAATAACTCAGCACTTTTCTTGCGGCTTTCTTAACCCTGCCTTAATTCCATCTTAATGCGGTGTTGTTGTACACAACATCTTCATTTTTTCTTTGCTGATGGGCGGTCTTCCTCCCGCAGTACTGAAAACGCAGTTCTCTTTTCATTTTTGCCTGAAAAATCAGTAAAAGTACAGTTTATTGGACATTATTTGTATTATTATAAAAACATGAAAATACTCGTTTCTTTCTTCTTTGGCACATTGCAGATTTTTCCGTCTGCTTTTTGTGCAAAGTCCCAGAATTTTTCGTCGAAAAGCGCGTTTTGTTGACAGCCGCTTTTTGAAAAGCGTATCCTTATTGCAAACCAGAGTCAGGAGGTCATTTTATGGAGCACTCCACACGTCTCGCCCACATCAGCGAGGATGGCACCCGCACCCAGACCGTCTACGACCATCTCGCCGGCACTGCCAGACTGGCCGGTTCCTTCGCAGCCCCCTTCGGGGCACAGAGTGAGGCCGAATTTGCCGCGTGGCTCCACGACGTCGGGAAGTACAGCGACGCCTTCCAGCTGCGGCTCAAAGGCGGCCCAAAGGTGGACCACTCCACCGCCGGGGCGCAGGAGGCCTGGGTTCGCCAACATCTCCACACTGCCTTTGCCGTGGCCGGACACCACAGCGGCCTGCCCGATGGCGGGAGCCCCGCCGATGACCCGGGCGACGCCACCCTATTTGGCCGGAGCAAGAAGCCGATAGCCCCCTACGACGGCTGGCAGGAAGTAACGCTCCCCGCCTCGACGCCGCCCACATGGGCCTGCGCCGACCCGCTGAGCCTCGCGTTCTTTACCCGGATGCTCTACTCCTGCCTCGTGGACGCCGACTTCATCGACACCGAGACCTTCATGGACGGCAAGGCCGCACCCCGGGGCAGCGGCACGGACATCGCCGCGCTGCGGGACATCGTCTCGGCACAGGCGCAGCGCTATCTCAGCGCCGAATCGCCCTCGCCCGTCAGCGTCCAGCGCAACACCGTCCTCCGCGCCTGCCTCGAGAAAGGCGCGCACGGCCCGCAGGGGCTCTACACCCTCACCGTACCCACCGGCGGCGGCAAGACCTTCGCCTCCCTCGCCTTTGCGCTGGAGCACGCCGCCGCCCAGAAGATAAAGCGGGTCATCTACGTCATTCCTTATATGTCCATCATCGATCAGACCGCCGCCGTCTTCTCGGGCCTGCTGGGCGCAGAAAATGTTCTGGCCGACTTCTCCAACGCCGAGTACAAGACTGTTGAGCAGGACGACCTGACCCCCGCCCAGTACCGCCAGATGCTGGCCAGCGAAAACTGGGACGCCCCCGTTGTGGTGACGACGGCGGTGCAGTTCTTCGAGTCGCTCTACGCCAACCGCAGCAGCCGCTGCCGCAAGCTCCACAACATCGCCGACAGCGTCATCATCTTCGACGAGGCGCAGACCCTCCCGGGCGACTACCTTGCCCCCTGCGTCAGTGCCATCGCCCAGCTCATCCAGCATTACCACTCCACGGCCGTCCTCTGCACGGCCACCCAGCCTGCCCTTGAGCCGCTGTTCCGGCGCTTTGCGCCTGAGCTCCACCCGCAGGAGATCACGCCCGACGCGGCCTGCCTCTACGAAGTGCTCCGGCGCACCACACTGCAAGACCTCGGCACCCTGCCGCAGGAGGAGTTCGCCGCCCGGCTGGCCCGGCACCCGCAGGTGCTCTGCGTGGTCAACCGCCGCAAGACGGCCCAGCAGCTCTACGCTGCTCTGCCCGCCGAGGGCAGCTACTGCCTGACCACCCTGCTCTGCGCCGCCGACCGCCGCCGTCAGCTGGACGCCATCCGCCAGCGACTGAAAGAGGGTCTGCCCTGCCGGGTGGTGTCCACTTCTCTCATCGAGGCGGGCGTGGACGTGGATTTTCCCGTCGCTTACCGCGAGCAGTGCGGTCTTGACTCGCTCTTACAGACTGCCGGGCGTTGCAACCGCGAGGGGCGGCGGGGCGCAGAGGAAAGCATCGTTTACCGGTTCCGGCTGGACGAGTGTTCCACGCCCCAGATGCTCAGGCAGAACGTCAGCGCGCTGGACTACACCGCCCGGCATCAGGGCACACTGGACACGCCCCGGGCCATTCAGCTCTACTTCAACGAGCTTTCCGACCTGCGCGGCCCCGACGCCGTGGACAAGCACGGCATTCTGGATGCCTTTCTCCGGGGCATCCGGGGCTGCCAGTTCCCCTTTGCACAGGTGGCGGAGGAATTCCGCCTCATCGAGAACGCTGCCCGCACGGTCTATCTGCCCGTCGGCGAGGGCGCAGCCCTCTGTGAACAGCTGCGCAGCGGTCATGTTACCCGGACGCTGCTGCGGAAGCTGGGCGTTTACAGCGTCTCCTGCTATAAGGACCAGTTCGACAAGCTTGACGCCGCCGGGGCGCTGGAACTGCGGCCCGATGGTTCCGCCATCCTCACCGACACCAGCTGCTACAGTGAAAAGACCGGCCTTGCCATGGATGTGGAGACGGGCATCGGCCTTTACTTCTAAAAAGAGAGAAGCGGCAAAGCATACACCGCTTTGCCGCTTCCCCTTGACATCTCCGACATCAATTAAATATTTCAATCCTCATCAGAGGCATCCAAACCTCCAACGACACCAACAGTATACGGAAAAACGAACTTTTTTTCAACATGTTCCAGATAATTCCGCACAACTCCTTGACAACACTTTCGAGAAAGGATATACTAAGCTCAGAAAGGATATAGAGACATGTCCGATTATCAAATAAATGAAGTTTAATAGTGAAGAGGTGGTTGCAATGGCTAACATTCATCTTAGTCTGAAAATTCAACTTCACCCGGAAAGGAGGCGATGCTGATGTCCATGCTCATTGAAGTATGGGGCGACTATGCCTGTTTCACTCGTCCGGAAATGAAGACCGAGCGTGTGAGCTACGACATGCCCACCCCGTCCGCTGCGCGGGGCCTTGTGGAGGCCATCTACTGGCACCCCGGGCTGCGTTATACGGTTGACCGCATCTATCTTCTCAAGCCCTTCGGCCTTGACCCCGAGGACGAAGCGTCCACCGAGGAGTACACCCAGCGGCCCATCCGGTTCACCAACATCCGGCGCAACGAGGTCAAGTCCACCCTGCTGTCCTCCGCCGCCCTCAGTGCGGCCAAAGGCGGCACGCCGCCGGTGCTCTACACCTCGGAGGACATCCAGCAGCGGGCCGCGATGGTCCTGCAGGACGTCCACTACGTCATCGAGTGTCACTTTGATTTGACAGACAAGGCCGCCCCCAGCGACAATCCCGGCAAGTTCCAGGACATCCTGCGCCGACGCCTGCGCAAAGGTCAGTGCTATCACCAGCCCTGTTTCGGGTGCCGAGAGTTCCCGGCCAACTTCCGGGAGTGGCCGGGCGGCAGCATTCCGGCGCTGAAGGTCACGCAGGACCTCGGCTTCATGCTCCACAGCCTCGATTACTCTGATTCGGCCAACATCCGCAGCCAGTTCTTCCGCGCAAAGCTGGTGGACGGCGTGATGGAATGCCGGGACGTGGAGGTGTTCACATGATACTCCAAGCACTCACCGCCTATTATGAACAGCTCTTGAAGCAGGGCAAGGTGGAGGCCCCCGGCTGGGACAGCCGCTTCAAAGTCAGCTATGAACTGCGCCTCGGCCCGGACGGCCAGCTCCTCGCCCTCAACGACCTGCGGCAGGAAGTCCCCAAGGGCAAAAAGACCGTCATCGCCCCCCGTGATCTCCCTGTCCCCCACCGGGTCAAGCGTGCCTCCGGCGTCGCCGCGAATTTTTTGTGCGACAATACGTCCTATCTGCTGGGCGCAGACGAAAAGGGCAAGCCCGAGCGTTCCCGCCAGTGCTTCGAAGCCTGTGCCGCCCTTCACCACAAGGTTCTCGACGGCGTGGACTCCCCTGCCGCCAAAGCCATCCTCGCCTTTTTTGACAGCTGGGAGCCAGATACAGCCCCCACCCACCCGCTGCTGGCAGAGCAGTGGGCTGACCTGAACAACAACGCGAACCTTGTGTTCGGCTACGAATCCCCCGACGGCGCCCACTGGCTGGCCACCACAGATGACGCCATCCGGGCCGCATGGCAGTCCGCCTTTGACACCTCCGATGCAGACGCCGAGACGGCCCGCTGCCTCATCACCGGCAAAGAGGCCGGCATCGCCCGCATCCACCCCGCCATCAAGGGTGTGATGGGCGCACAGGCCGCCGGTGCGGCACTGGTCTCCTTCAACGCGCCCGCTTTCTGCTCCTATGGCCATGAGCAGGGTGCCAACGCCCCTGTCAGCGAGTACGCGGCTTTCGCCTATACCACGGCCCTCAATCTGCTGCTGGCTGACCGGAATTGCTGTCAGCGCATCGGCGACACCACCATCGTCTGCTGGGCCGAAAACGCCGCTCCCGCCTACTCAAACGCCATGCTGATGTTTTTCTGCGGCGGTGCCGAGGCGCGCGGCGTCTCGGAAAGCGACCTTGCCGCCGCACTGAAAGCCCTTTCTCAAGGACGCCCCGTTTCCTTCCTCGATGACAAGCTGGACCCGAACCAGAACTTCTATGTGCTGGGCATCTCGCCCAACGCGGCCCGGCTCTCCGTCCGGTTCTTCCTGCACAGCAGTTTCGGACAGTTTGCCAAAAATCTGCAGGACCACGCCGACCGGCTCAGCATCACCCGCCCCGCCTTCGACAAGTGGGAAAACCTGTCGGTCTGGGCGCTGGCGCAGGAGACGGTCAACCAGAAATCCCGGGACAAAACTCCATCGCCCCAGCTGGTGGGCGACCTGCTCCGGGCCATCCTCACCGGCGGGCCGTACCCCGCCACTCTGCTCAACGGCGTGACCCTCCGCATCCGGGCCGAACGGGAAGTCACCCGGGGCCGCGCCGCCATCCTGAAAGCCTACTATCTCCGCAACTACCCCACCGAGCTCAACAAGGAGGTATTTACCGTGAGCCTGAACGAAAGCAGCAATGTCCCCTATGTTCTGGGGCGTCTCTTCTCTGTGCTGGAGACGATCCAGAGCGTCGCCAATCCCGGCATCAACGCCACCATCAAAGACCGGTACTTCAACTCGGCCTGTGCCACCCCGGCAACGGCCTTCCCTACGCTGGTCAAGCTGGCTCAGAAGCATCTGCAGAAGATGAGCACCCCCAACGAGGTGCATTTCAGCAAACAGCTCACCGAGCTGATGGCCCAGCTGCCCGAGACAGGCTTCCCGGCGCGGCTCAGCCTGCCGGAGCAGGGTGCCTTTGAGATCGGCTACTACCACCAGACCCAGAAACGCTACGCCAAAAAGAATGAGGAGGAATAAACCATGTCTGAGCCCATCAAGAACCGCTATGATTTCGTTATCCTGTTCGACGTCGAGAACGGCAACCCCAACGGCGACCCCGATGCAGGCAATATGCCCCGTATCGACCCCGAGACGGGCTACGGTCTGGTGACCGACGTCTGCCTCAAGCGGAAGATCCGCAACTATGTCGAGACCCTGAAAGAGGACGAAAAAGGCTATCGTATCTACATCAAGGACGGCGTTCCCCTCAACCGCAGCGATGCCGAGGCCATCAAAACTCTGGGCATCGACCCCGACCTGAAAGCTGCCAAAAAGGCCGACCCCGACATCGATGCCAAGCTGCGGGACTATATGTGTGAGAACTACTTCGACATCCGCACCTTCGGTGCCGTCATGACCACCTTCGTCAAGGGTGCGCTGAACTGCGGTCAGGTGCGCGGCCCCGTCCAGCTGAGCTTTGCCCGGTCGGTGGACCCTATCGTCCCGCAGGAAGTCACCATCACCCGCGTGGCCATCACTACCGAGGCCGATGCCGAGAAGAAGGGTACTGAGATGGGCCGCAAGCACATCGTGCCTTACGCCCTCTACCGCGCCGAGGGCTATGTCTCGGCCAACCTCGCCCGGAAGACCACCGGCTTCTCCGAGGATGATTTGAAACTTCTGTGGACTGCCATTCTGAATATGTTCGAGAACGACCACAGCGCTGCCCGGGGCAAGATGGCCGTGCGGGAGCTCATCGTGTTCAAGCACGATTCTGAGCTGGGCAATGCCCCGGCCTATAAGCTCTTCGACTCCGTCGCCGTCCAGCGCAAGCCCGATGTGGACGCCGCCCGCAGCTACCGCGACTACACCGTCACGGTGGCAGACACTCTGCCGGAAGGAGTCACCTGCGAGAGGCTGTCCTGATGGGCGGCGCAGACGACTGGCTGCCCCTGTCGGGCATCCAGCACTTCTGCTTCTGCCGCCGCCAGTGGGCGCTCATCCATCTGGAACAGCAGTGGGCGGAGAACCGCCGCACCGTCGAAGGCCAGCTCGACCACGCCCGCTGCCATGACGCAGACCAGACCGAACGGCGCGGCGGCCTGCTCATCACCCGAGGGATGCAGGTGGTCAGCCGTCGGCTGGGCCTGAGCGGAAACTGCGATGTCGTCGAGTTCCGGGCCGACCCGGAGGGCATCCCCCTGCAAAGCACGGAAGGGCTTTGGAAGCCCATG
Source organism: Faecalibacterium longum (assembly GCF_040094125.1). Classification (NCBI taxonomy): domain Bacteria; kingdom Bacillati; phylum Bacillota; class Clostridia; order Eubacteriales; family Oscillospiraceae; genus Faecalibacterium; species Faecalibacterium longum. Next base: position 2,825 of record NZ_JBBNIH010000055.1, on the reverse strand, counting down.
CCTGTCGAGTACAAGCATGGCCGCGCCAAGGCCAGCGACGCTGACCGGCTGCAGCTCTGCGCACAGGCCATGGCGCTGGAAGAGATGCTGGTGTGCAGCATCCAGGAGGGTGCGCTCTTCTACGAGGAAACGCGGCGGCGGGAGGTCGTGCCGCTGACCGAAGAACTGCGCCAGACCACCCAGAAGATGGCCGACGAGATGCACGCCTATTTTGCCCGGGGCTATACCCCCAAGTCGAAGCCCGGCACCCACTGCAGCGCCTGCTCCCTCAAAGAGCTCTGCCTCCCCGTGCTGTATCAGCGTGCCGACCCGAAAGCCTATCTCCGCGCCCATCTGGACGAGATGCAGGAGGCTGTGCCATGAGAAAGTTTTTGAACACGCTCTACGTCCTCAACAAGGACGCCTACCTTTCCCTCGAGGGGGAGAACATCGTCCTGCTCTGCAACAAGGCTGAAATTGGCCGGGTCCCGCTCCACACGCTGGAAGGCATCGTCTGCTTCAGCTATCCCGGCGCAAGCCCTGCCCTGATGGGTAAATGCGCCAGCCTCGGGGTCGATTTGAGCTTTTTCAGCCCGCAGGGCCGCTTTCTGGCCCGGGCCGTAGGCGAAGAGCGGGGCAACGTCCTGCTGCGGCAGACCCAGTACCGCATCGCAGACAGCGAGGCAGAGAGCTGTCTCTATGCGCGCAATTTCATCCTGGGCAAAGTCTATAACGCCCGCTGGGTGCTGGAACGGGCCACCCGCGACCACCCCCAGCGGGTGCCGGTGGAACAGCTCAAGCGCACCAGCGCCCAGCTGGCGGCGGCGCTGCCCCTCATCGAACAGTGTGACGACCTCGACCAGCTTCGCGGTCTGGAGGGCGAGGCAGCACAGCGGTATTTCGACTGCTTTGATTCACTCATCCTGCAGCAGCACGATGATTTTGCCTTCACCGGTCGGAGCCGCCGCCCGCCACTGGACAATACCAATGCCCTGCTCTCTTTCGCTTATTCGCTTCTGGCCTCCGACTGCACGGCGGCTCTTCAGAGTGTGGGCCTCGACCCCTACGTCGGCTTTCTCCACCGCGCCCGGCCCGGGCGCAGGAGCCTCGCCCTCGACCTCATGGAAGAGCTGCGTGCAGTTTATGCCGACCGCTTCGTGCTCTCCTGCATCAACCAGAAAATCATGACGCCGAAGCATTTCCAGAAGCAGGAGAACGGGGCCGTCCTTCTCACCGATGAGGGCCGCCGCGCCTTTCTGGGCGGGTGGCAGACCCGCAAGCAGGAGACCATCACCCACCCGTTCCTGAACGAAAAGCTTCCGTGGGGCCTCGTGCCTTATGTGCAGGCTCTGCTTCTGGCCCGCACCCTGCGGGGCGATATGGAGCTTTACCCGCCATTTTTCTGGAAGTGAGGGATGTGTATGCTGGTCCTCATCACCTACGACGTCAACACCGAAACTCCTGCCGGGCGCAAACGTCTGCGCAAAGTCGCCAAGCGCTGTGTGGACCACGGCCAGCGGGTGCAGAACTCCGTGTTCGAGTGTCTGCTGGATGCCGCGCAGTATGCCGTTCTCAAGGCGGAGCTGATGTCTCTCATCGACCCTGCGCTGGACAGTCTGCGCTTCTACCAGCTGGGCAACAACTATAAGAACAAGGTGGAGCATATCGGCGTTCATCCGCCCTTCGAGCAGGACGGCCTGCTGTTGTTCTGAGTTTCCCGCCCCGGTGCGAAGGGCGAGTTCTCAGCATTTTTCCGGCACCTTCGCACCGGATTTTTGTGTCATTTTGCATGATTTGGATAGTTCTTTGACCCGTTGTAAATCAAGGCTCTTCTAAATTCGTGCAGAATGTTGTACAATTTGTTTGAAAATAGAGATTTTGTCTCTGTTTTTGCTGTCGCCCTCCTCGCGGAGGGCGTGGATAGAAATATCTCCTGCATATCGTCCTCTGAGAGACCGAGGAAGGTCGCCCTCCTCGCGGAGGGCGTGGATAGAAATCGACTCGGGCGGCGGCAGTTACGCACAGAGCAAGGTCGCCCTCCTCGCGGAGGGCGTGGATAGAAATTTCGTGATAACCCGCTGCGCCTCCGGCGCGATCGGTCGCCCTCCTCGCGGAGGGCGTGGATAGAAATTCAATCATTTTGAGAACCGGCTCGAACGCACGCTGTCGCCCTCCTCGCGGAGGGCGTGGATAGAAATATAGGTGTTGGAGGTGTCCGCAAGCCGGACGTCGGTCGCCCTCCTCGCGGAGGGCGTGGATAGAAATATGTTTGGTGTCCTCCTTTGAGTATAAAAATAAGGTCGCCCTCCTCGCGGAGGGCGTGGATAGAAATTTCCGGCAACAGCAAAAACGGCTCTCCGGCTCTCGTCGCCCTCCTCGCGGAGGGCGTGGATAGAAATACGCGAGAAGATGCAGCTCGTGCTGCACAGAACAGTCGCCCTCCTCGCGGAGGGCGTGGATAGAAATTCGCGGACGGTCTGCCGCTTTTTGAGCTGGGCGGGTCGCCCTCCTCGCGGAGGGCGTGGATAGAAATAGCAACCGTTGCGCTGCTGCCATGCCGCCCCGCTGTCGCCCTCCTCGCGGAGGGCGTGGATAGAAATGGGCCGAAGCCGCCTTGTGGATATATCAAGGCAGTCGCCCTCCTCGCGGAGGGCGTGGATAGAAATAGTGTCCGGGTGTGTGTGTCGTGCCTTGTGTGTGGGTCGCCCTCCTCGCGGAGGGCGTGGATAGAAATCAAGACCAGACGTGGGTGCTGGAAATGGTAAACAAGTCGCCCTCCTCGCGGAGGGCGTGGATAGAAATCAAACTAGACCACACAACCAGACCGATGCAGGAGGTCGCCCTCC